>JAUNPP010000072.1 GCA_030536685.1 Lachnospiraceae bacterium | reverse complement strand
GAATAAGAGATTGACAATAGGAGATTGCGGGTGGTGAGGGGAATATTTCATAATGATAGTTCACAATCATAGAGATATATTTTACTTCATATATTAAAGCGGGTGAGGATATGAGACAATGGCTTCACATGATAAATGAACTGGTCTGGGGACCTGCTATGCTGCTGCTTCTGACAGGAACGGGAGTTTTTCTGACAGTTCGTACACGCTTTCTGGCCTGGAGAAATCTCGGGTGGGCCTTGCGCTATACGTTAAGCAGCAAGGCACGGCAAAAAGGAGAGAAAAACGGTGATATTTCTCCGTTTTCAGCGCTCACAACCGCGCTGGCGGCAACAATCGGAACCGGAAATATTGTAGGAGTTGCTGCGGCAATGACAGCGGGAGGACCGGGGGCAGTGGTCTGGATGTGGATTTCAGCCTGCTTTGGTCTGACTTCCAAATTTGCCGAGTGTATGCTGGCGGTAAAATACAGAGAACGGAATGAAAAAGGGGAAATGTGCGGCGGCCCCATGTATACGATGGAAAAAGGCATTTCCAACAGGTGGTTTGGAAGGCTTCTCGCAGTGCTGTTTGCTTTTTCTGCTGTTCTGGCATCTTTTGGGATCGGAAATATGACGCAGGCACATTCGATTACTTCGGCATTGTACGAAGCCGCCAAAGTCCCGCCGCAGCTGACGGGGATTTTGCTGACAGGGATTTCATTTGTTATCATTATTGGAGGAATTCAGAGTATTTCACGAATTTCTTCCTATATAGTTCCGTTTATGGCTGTTTTTTATATCGCAGCCGGTCTGATGGTCATTTTGGGAAATATCAGGAATGTGCCGGCTGGTCTTTTGCTGATTTTTCGTTGTGCTTTTGATGCAAGAGCAGTGACCGGAGGTGTGCTGGGAAATGTGATTGCTTCGATGGGGCATGCGGTGCGGTACGGCGTAGCGCGTGGCTGCTTTTCCAATGAGGCAGGAATGGGTTCGGCAGCAATTTCAGCAGCAGCGGCAACTTCAGATGACCCGGTACGACAGGGATATATCAATATGACGGGAACTTTTTGGGATACGCTTGTGGTCTGCAGCATCACAGCTTTGTGTATTGCCTCTTCCGGGGTACTGGGAAGGCGTGATGCGGTATCGGGGGATTTGATCAGCGGCTCTGCACTGACAATTGATGCATTTGAAACCGTATTTGGCCCGGCTGGCGGCTGGCTGATCACGATTGGAATCGTGCTGTTTGCATTTTCAACGATTCTGGGATGGGAATATCAGGGAGAAAAAGCATTTGAATACCTGTTAAAGACACACCGATGGAACCTGATCTACCGGTTGATTTTTCTGGGGCTGGTTTATGCAGGTTCTGTTATGAGCTTTCATCTGGTCTGGAATCTGTCGGATGTTGCAAATGCTCTGATGGCGGTTCCAAACCTGATCTGTCTGCTGATTTTAAGCCGGGAGATTGCGGAGGATATGCAAAGCTTCAGGAAAGAGCTGTAAAATTATTTGGAGTTTCTCCTTGAAAATCCTGCAGAGCCTGCTATAATGTGATGCGGAAGAAAAAATATCAGCAATAGGAGAATACGGATGATAAATTTTATTATGAGTCTGCTTCTGGGCGCACTTGCCGGCTGGATTGCCGGTAAACTGATGCACAGTGAAGGTGATTTTATCCGCAATATGTTTCTGGGAATTATCGGCAGCGTGGTCGGCGGTATTTTATTTAGCTTTCTGGGCTTTTATGCAAGAGGCACGTTTGCTAACATGATAGTTTCCGTAATCGGCGCCTGCATCTGTATCTGGGCCGGAAGAAAGTTTCTTTAATTGAATGAAAAGGCAGTAAAAAGGCTGCACTCGGACGACTGGTTTTTAGTCGGGGAGTGCAGCCTTTGGCTGTGCATCTGGCAGCGCGCGTTCTTACCACGTATGAGAAGATCAGCGGTAGATACCGCTTTCCAGTTCCTCCATCCACATCAGTAGATCATAGCTTTTATCATCAAACAATTTGACAATTACACCATAGGGATTATCATCACCGGAGAATGCATTGGCTTCGTCGGTGTCCACATGCATGGCCAGACGGAAGTTTTTATGTACGCGGACTACAACGTCGGCAAAAATCATAGCGCGTTCATAGCTTTTGGTAATCACACATACGGAATCGTTGTCGCAAACGCCCATATGAATGGCCTGTTCCGGAGTCATGTGGATATGGCGTTTTGCAACAATCGTACCCTGGGGAATCTCCAGAGAGCCGTAGTCACTGATCAAAGTACATCCGGGAGTATGCGCGGTATCGCCGGACTGACGGATTATGCCGGGAATGCCGAGTCTGCGGGAATCCGTGAGAGAAATCTCTACCTGGGTTTCATTACGGAAGGGCCCAAGAATACTGACCTTTTCAAATTCTCCTCTCGGACCTTTTACGGTAAGGTGCTGTTCGGACAGATATTGTCCGGGCTGGCTTAATTCTTTTTTCACGGTTAACTCTGCGCCAGGTCCGAATAATGCTTCAAAATCGGTTCTGCTGATATGGATATGGCGGGCTGAGGTTTCAATGGGGATCTTATATAACATAGCAGAAAATCCTTTCTATTTTGTCAAACAATATAAACAGAAGACAAATAACGATATTCCAAAACAGATTATCAAATAATATAAAAAAAATCAAGCTCTTTTAATGATTCTCCAGGCTATAATCTGGTTGAATTGTCTGATAATTTATGGTATTCTTATCGTTGAATGGTTTTTAATTCAAAGCAGATGCTACTGCAAAAAAGATAGTGGGAAGAGGAAATCAGATATGGGACATTTAACAGAGTTAAGGAAGCTTCTGGATTTAAAATTGTATGAGCTTTTGAAAAAGGGTGATTGCTGTGTGGCATTTTCTGCTGGCGTGGACAGTACGCTGGTATTAAAAGCGGCCTGTATTCAGGCTCAAAAGCTGGGAAGAACGGTCTATGCGGTTACCTTTCAGACGATGCTCCATCCGAAAGCCGATAAGGAGCTTGCCTTAAAGCTGGCAGAGGCATATGGTGCGAAGCCGGAGATCCTGGAAGTGAATGAATATGAAATTTTGCAGATCCTTGAGAATCCGCCCGACAGATGTTTTTACTGTAAAGATCATTTGTTTGCTGCGCTGAAGCAGTTTGCGCAGGAGAAAGGCTGCGCTTCTGTTTTGGATGGAACGAATGCAGATGATAAAAAGGTATTTCGTCCGGGTCTTATGGCGCTGGATAAGAATGGCATTATCAGCCCTCTGGCTGAGTGCGGAATTACAAAAAAACAGGTCAGGGAGCTGGCGGCAGAGCTTGATCTGGAAACGGCTTCAAGACCCTCATCGCCCTGTCTGGCAACCCGCCTGCCTTATGGCACACATCTTGAAAAGAAGCTTCTTGAAAGGATTGAATCGGGAGAGTATTTCATGCAGACTCTGGGATTTGATGCCTCCAGATTGAGAATCCATGGTAATGTAGCAAGAATAGAAGTGAATCCGGAAGATTTTGAACAGCTTCTGTTACACCGGGAAGCGCTGGTGAGCGGGCTGAAGGCACTTGGATTCGTTTATATCACGCTTGATCTGCAGGGACTTCGTTCCGGAAGTATGGATGAAGTCCTGTCTGAGGAATTAAAAGCAGCTCTGATCGTCTCAAAAGGATGGGGAGAGAACTAGAATACTGACAGGGGATGAACAACATGGAGAGAAGAGGTTATTTTCATCAGAAATTCGGCGGACAGTATATGCCGGAGGTTTTGATGAATGCATTATCAGAAATGGAGGGGGAGCATCAGTTTGTAGCACAGGATGAGTGCTTTACAAGAGAACTGGATTATTTCTGCAATGCGTATGGCGGAAGAAAAACGGCGCTTTACAAGGCCAGACTTCTGTCTAAAAAATATGGGCCGGATATTTATTTTAAAAGAGAGGATCTGCTGCCTTATGGCGGAAGCAGCTTTTCTGCGATTGCCGGTCAGATGATTATCGGAAAACGAATAGGAAAACGCAAGGTGCTGATTCCTGTCTGTAATCCGCAGCATGGATGTATTGCGGCAGCTTTGGCGGCAGCGATGGGCATGGAATGTGAAGTGGTAATGCCGGAGACCGTGGCCAGAAGCCATGATGAAGAGATTATGATGATGCAGCTGAGCAATGCCCTGATTACGATCATACCCGGCGATTTTGAAGCTGCCCGCAATGCGGCGGAGATCAGCCTGATCGCAAAAGCGCCTCAGACGGTTTATATTCAGACCAGAGCGGCGGGACCGCATCCCTATCCGCTGATGGTAAGAGAGTATCAGAAGGTGATCGGGGAAGAATTAAAGGAGCAGATTCAGCAGATGAGCGGAAAAATGCCGGAATTGATTGTCGCTTCTGTAGGTGATGATGCAGCAGCGGTAGGCGTTTTCTCTGTATTTGCACAGGAAAGCGGCGTTAAGCTGATGGCAGTGGAACGGGAGGACAACCCGGTACTGAAATGCGGGGAAGATGGCGTTGCGCTGGGAATGCGTTCCCTGTTTCTGCAGGATGAGCATGGAAATTGTCTGCACGGAAAATTCGATGAAGATCTGCCCTGTCAGATGGGAGCGGAACCGGAAATCGCTTCTATGATCGAGGAAAAAAGAGTCTTTTCCTCCACCGTCAGTCGTGAGGAAGCAATTGATGCAGCCCTTGAGGTTGCAGCTTTGGAAGGCTTTCTGCCGGGTGAAAACAGCTCCTATGCAATTGCAGAGGTGTTAAGAGCTTCTCATAATTATGCGCTTGATGAGAATATTGCTGTTATTTTATCCGGGCAGGCCGAAAAAAGCTGGATTGATGCCTGTATGCGAAAGAAGGTGGAAAAATGAATCAGTTTAATCAGATGATAAAGCAGTATCAGGAAGAAAACAGAAAGCTGTTTATGCTGCGGATGGAGCAGAACGTGTTTCAGTCAGCTGTACCGGCAGCGGCCGCTTCTATTTTAAAAGAGGAAGGCTTCGGTGCGGTGAATCTGATCTGTACAGATTCTCTGGAAAAATGTCTGGAGCTTGCAGGTATTTTTACCCATCGGCTGGATTTGCCGGTGGTACTGGAGACCGGGTTCCATAAAATCCTGAAGTACGGGCTTGCAGCCTTTGCCAAAAAAGCTGCCGAGGCTGGTATTTCAGGAATTCGGGTGCCTGATCTGCCATTTGAAGAGCAGGGACAGCTCGCAGTCTACTTTCTGGAAGAGGAAGGTCCGTTTCTGATCCGGGAGATCACCCCGGCTTCCGGTGACCGTATCATTCAGAATATGCAGTTTGCGAGAGGCTTTATCTGGTGCAGCAGCAGCGGTAATATGGAATTTCTTTCCAGTCTTGAAGGCGACCCCTGTACTTTCTACCTTTATGCAGTGGAAGCTGCTGCAACACTTCCGGTTTTACTGGATTTTAACACCAATTCTTATGAAGAGGTGGAAAAATATCTGCCGTCTGCAGATGGTGTAATTGCCGGAAATAATCTGATAGACAGACTGCGCAGAGAGGGATATTCATCCCAGCTGCTGCGCGAATACTGCCATTCCTTTAATCTTACGAAGTAAAATCAAGACAAATGATCTGCTGGCTTTCCGTATCATAATAATAGATGGTATCGGAAAGCCGTTCTGTTGCAGCTACGTCGTTGCTGTTGATTTCTTTTACCATTTCAATCAGATTGGCGGGTTCAAAATCCTCTTCGTCAGGAAGCAGGATCACTTCATGGATGCTGCTGGGAAGGATATAAAAGCTTCCGCCGATATGGTCAGCAGCCTGCTGCAGCGCGTTATCATAAAGGATTGCAGCGGCTCCGTTGCAGCGGCTCTGATTGGTCAGGACAAACATTTCAGGGTGAGGCTCCTCGCTGGTGTATTGCGTCAGGATATCCTCCGCCATCAGCTCAAGCGTCTGCTCGGACAGCATTCCTTCATCTGAAATCTGTTCCTGTTCCTTATAGGCAACAGCTTCCTGTTTCAAATCTTCAATAATCAAAATACGCATCAGATTTTCCAGAGACATAAAATTAATTTCCAGAAGAATCGGGGTATTGTGAGCTGCCAGCTCATACAGTGCATCCAGGTTTGTTTCCCAGAGCGCCAGGTGTTCATTGGTGATGATTGCGGTAGCATCTCCGAATGTATCGCTGTCCAGCAGCAGATAGAAAATGATAGCAAGATCCAGAAAACGGATATGAGGAATGGTTGCAAGAAGCTCCTGATTGGCATCATAATTAATCAGCTTGTAGGCAACAAGGCTTCGCGCGCAGGAAAAATTCAGAATATTTTCCGTATTAACGTGAAACATTCCGCGGCTGCCCTCATAGATATCGCTGATCTCGCGAATAATGACATTCAGTGCAGTTCCCGTCTGATACTGTTTGTAGTAATCGTTCAGATAGATGGAAGGGCTGACATTCTGGCCTTCGGGGAGAATGGTCAGTGCATCCAGATGAACATTGTTGTTTTTTAAAACCGGCTGGATGCGAACCGGAACATCGGGGCCCATAAGTTCCTGAAATGAATTTCTGATGTAGTTGATGAAGTGATCGTATTGCATATAAATCCTCCTGAAAAAAAGACGATAATTCTCCGCTGTCTGTGCGCAGGGCAGGATTATCCGTAAAGATGTGACTGATGACATGTCAAAAAAGAATAGACTAATAGAAAAGTCTAAAAGGGAGTATAGCACACGATGCAATCCGTGTCAAGGCAGTTTGATATAAAAAGGAAAAAACAGATTCGGGGATAGCTATTTTTCGGAAGTTATTGTACAATAGGAAAAGTTGTGTTATTGTTCATACTCGTGTCGGGCACCGGGTGCTTTGGCAAAGGAGAACGCGCACAAATAGAGAAAGCAGACAGCCCTATCACCGAAGACGATTGAATTGGCTGGCTGCAGTTACGTTCACAGTATGACTGTAAACAGTAAAAAGGTTCCCTCAGGGGAGAAGAAGGAAGAGATGAGATATCTCATAAAAATACTGTATGTGAGGAGAAGTTTTATGATGACGCAAAAAAGTAAAGACGGTCATTTAGGTGGGGAGAAGCAGCGAGCGAAATTCTCCAGTACGCTGGGATATGTTCTGGCAGTGGCAGGTTCTGCGGTTGGATTAGGAAATATCTGGCGTTTTCCGTATCTTGCGGCAAAGTACGGAGGAGGAATGTTCCTGTTAGTCTACCTGCTTTTGGTTCTGACATTTGGTTTTACATTGATTGTTGCAGAAACAGCGCTTGGACGCAAAACAAAAAAAAGCCCGGTAGGAGCTTTTCATTTCTTTGGAAAAACCTTGTCTTTTCGGTTTGGGGGCTGGATGAACGCCGTAATTCCCATGCTGATCGTTCCCTATTACTGCGTAATTGGAGGCTGGGTAGCCAAATATCTGTTTGAATATCTGACAGGAAATTCTTCAGGGCTGGCCGAGGATGGCTATTTTACAGAATTTATACAAAATTCACCGTCGGTAGAGTTGTGGTTTGTTGTGTTTGCACTAATCGTTTATCTTGTGGTAACAGCCGGTGTCAAGCATGGTGTGGAGATGGTTTCCAAGATCATGATGCCGATTCTGATCCTGCTGGCAATTTTTGTAGCGGGATATTCGATTACCCGACCCGGAGCTATGGAGGGTGTGAAGTATCTTCTGATTCCCAATCTGAAGAATTTTTCCTGGATGACGATTGTAGCTGCGATGGGGCAGATGTTCTACTCTCTTTCGATTGCCATGGGTATCTTATATACATATGGTTCTTATCTGGAGGAAGATGCGGATATCGAAAAATCTACAAAGCAGCTGGAGATATTTGATACGGCAATCGCATTGCTTGCAGGTCTGATGATCATTCCGGCGGTATTTGCCTTTTCCGGCGGCAACCCGGAGACTCTGCAGTCAGGACCTTCTCTGATGTTCATTACGATTCCCAAGGTATTTGAAAGCATGGGATTCGGTCAGGTGGTAGGCTTTGTATTCTTTCTGATGGTACTGTTTGCCGCGTTGACCAGCGCTATTTCACTGATGGAAACCAGCGTATCCACACTGGCAGATGAGCTGGGATGGAAACGCAGTGTCTGCAGTATTTTTATGTTTGGAATCGTGCTGATTTTAGGTTCCTTCAGCGCTCTTGGATTTGGGGTATGGGATTACATTAAGATTCTGGGTATGTCCGTTCTGGACTTCATGGATTTTCTGACCAACTCCGTAATGATGCCGATTGCAGCTTTTTGCACCTGTATCCTGGTTGTAAGGGTGATTGGCTGCAAGGCGGTAGTAAAAGAAGTAAAACGTTCATCTGCATTTAAACGGGAAAAGCTGTTTGTTTTTGTTATGAAATATCTGGTTCCCGTTTGTCTGGCAGTTATTCTGCTCAGCTCTGTTGCAAATGTATTTGGATGGATTAAGATGTAACGGTCTGCCTGCAAAGGAAAGAAGGCGTAAGAACAGGTGAAAAGTAAAATAGAAAATCCGGGAAATATTTTTTCCTATTTCAGAAGGGAAAAATGGATACTTGCGGTGGTATCGGTGTCAGGAATTTTTTATAATGCAGGAATGACGGCGGGGCCCTGGTTTGAGGGAATGCTGGCGCAGTATCTGTGCGATATTATTCTTGGAAAACGGGCTTTTGAAGCGATGGTGCGGCTGGCGGCGGCCTATGTGTTGATTATTTTTCTGGTCCAGACCATGCGGTATCTGAAGCGGCTCTATGTGAGGAAATTTGCAAATCATGTCAATCGCGATATGAAGCAGATTCTTTACGGAAATCTGGTACATAAAGAAAAACGGGCCTTTGAAGCGGAAAATACCGGTGCGATCATGACAAAGGCGATTTCGGATGTCGATACCTGTGTGGAAGGAATGCGGAAATTCACTACGGAAATATTTGATACCGGCGTGGTGATGGCGGCTTATCTGATTATGCTGCTGATCTATGACTGGCGTCTGACGCTTCTTTCCATGCTCTTTCCTCCTGTTGCTTATGTAATAGCACAGAAGCTTAAAAAGACGGTAACCCGCAGTGCGGCAGCCTGTAAAGAAAGTGCCGGCAGATTAAATGAAAAGACGCTCAGCCGCATTGCCAATGCCCTGACCTGGCGTGTGTACGGGCAGGAAGCAGCGCAGGATAGAGAATATGAGGCCGCTTTAAAGGATTATGAACAAAAAGCAATTCGTGTGAATATCTGGGAAACTGCCATGCAGCCGTTGTACCAGATCATTTCCATGGCAGGAGCCGTTTTCATCCTGTGGTTTGGTGTGAAAAATGTGCTGGGAGATGGCTGGGCTTCCTGGGATATTGCCGCTTTTACGACGTTTTTATCCTGTTTTACGAAGCTGGCAGCAAAATCTTCCAAAGCAGCAAAGCTGTTTAACGCCGTACAGAAGGCGCAGGTTTCCTGGAAAAGGATTAAACCTTACATGAAAGAAGCAGCGAAGCAGCAGAATTTTGCGCAAAATACGCACCAGGAGCATTTGAAAACGTCCGATTTACAGTCCCGCCCCGAGCTTATGATATCCAATCTGTCATTTCAATACCCTGAGGGAGAGCAGATTTTTAAAGAATTTTCTCTTATTGCTCGTGCAGGAGAAATCATCGGCGTAACGGGCCCGGTTGCATGCGGCAAATCCACCTTGGGAAAGGTTTTTTTATGTGAATATCCCTATAAGGGACAGATTTGGCTTTTCGGGCGGGAATTATCAGAGGCAGCAAAGGGCGGACGTCGGGATGTTGGCTATATGGGGCATGATCCTGAGCTTTTAAGCGGAACGATTGAAGAAAATATTCTGCTGGGAGATCTGGGAGATATTTCTCCCTGTCTGAAGGCCGTCTGCATGGAAAAAGAGGTTCTGGAGATGCCGGAAGGAATTCATACGGCAGCCGGAAGCGGAGGAATCCGCCTTTCCGGAGGACAGCAGGCAAGAATTGCGCTTGCAAGAACTTTGTTTCATAAAAAACCTCTGCTGATTCTGGATGATCCGTTTTCTGCGGTAGACTGGAAAACAGAGAAGGAGATCTTTGAAAATCTCAGAGTATGGGCAAAAGACAGTATTGTAATTCTCTTTTCGCACAGGCTGACGCTTTTTCCTGAGTTTGATCAGGTACTCTGGATGGAAAATGGAAAGGTGACCGTTTCAGAACATAAAAAACTGATGACATCATGTCCGGATTACGCAGAACTTTACCATACTCAGACAGTGGAAGGTGCAGGTGAATTGTATGAAAAACAGAAATGAAATCCTGGCAGCGGCAGGAGCTGTGATAAAAAAACATAAAGTACTGACCTTTGGCGTGGCGGCAGCGATTGCCGGCTCTGTTATCGCAGGAATTTTACCCCCGCTTGTTCTGGAACGTCTGATCAATCAGCTGACAGACCGGCTGGCGCTGCTTTTATCCGGCGCAAATCCTCTGGAGGCTTCTGGCAAAGCCGCTGCCGGAACCGGGGTTTTTGTCCGTTTGATTGCAATCTGGTTTTTACTGATTGCAGCTGCGGGAATTTTTGATGCGGTAAAAGGAGGACTGATTACTGTTTTCGGTCAAAAGGTGACGCACAGGATCCGAAAAGATATGTGTGCCAGACTTTCACATCTGCCGGCTTCCTATTATACGGAGAATGAACCGGGAGTTACGGCTTCCCGTTTTGTAAATGATGTGGATACGGTAGAGACTCTGTTTACTTCAGGAATCATCAGTATGTTTGCCGATATCTGTAAGGTTGTGAGTATTCTGGCAGTGATTTTTGTAAAAAGCAAAGGTCTCGGTATTTTGCTGCTGCTGGTCATCCCGGTGTTGTTTTGGATGACAAGGCAGTTTCAGAAACGGATGCTGAAAGCGCAGCTTTACAACCGGGAAGCAGTGGGAAAAGCCAATCATCATGTACCGGAAACAATCCGAAATATCCGCATGATCCATACGTTTGGAAAAGAATCTTATATGGAAGAAAAATATTTCCGTTATATTCAGGAAAGCTATCGCTCCATGGAAAAATCTAATTTTTATGACGCGATTTATTCTCCGATCGTGATTACGATCAGTGCGGTTCTGGTAGCAGTTATGATGATTTTGTCTGCCAGAGGCGGACAGATGCAGCTTTTCTTCGGCATGTCGGTTGGTACGGCGGTTGCGGTAATTTCCTATGTGGGAAAAGTGTTCGAGCCGCTTGAAAGCATTGGTATGGAGATACAGAATATTCAGTCCGCATTGGCCGGGGCAGAGCGAATCCAGGAATTTATGAGAACACCTGAACGGAAGATGCCGGAAAACAGAGTGGAAGATCAAAAAGAGAAAGCTGTTTGGGAAACGATTGTTTTTCAGCAGGTTACCTTTGGCTATGAGCCTGGAAAACCGGTTCTGCAGCATTGCAATCTTTCAGTTCTGCCAGGGGAAATGGTAACGCTGACGGGGCGGACAGGCGCTGGAAAAAGTACTGTTTTCAAGCTGCTTCTGGGGCTGTATGAGCCCTGGGAAGGAAAAATACTGATTTATGGAAAACCGGCCGCCGGAATTGATGAGGATAAAAAGCGAAAACTGTTCGGCTATGTAGAGCAGACCTTTCATCCGATATCCGGAACTGTAGAGGAGCAGATTACATTAAGAGATTCCTGCGTTTCTCACAGACAGGTCGAGCGCGCACTTGAACTGGTGGGAATGAAGGAGACGGTAGAAGCGCTGGAAAATGGTTATGACACTGCTTTTAGTACCAGTCTGTTTTCACAGGGGCAGCAGCAGCTGTTATCCATTGCAAGGGCCGTAGCTTCTGATCCGGAAATCCTTTTGCTGGATGAGATTACCGCCAATCTCGATTCGTCCACAGAGGAAACGGTTCTTACTGCTCTTAAAAATGCTTCTCAGAACCGAACCGTACTCTCGATTTCACACAGGCTTTATGAGGAAACCGGTGGACGGAGAATCGAAATTTGACAGAAAAGGGGGCTTTTTGCTAAACCAGGGAGAAGAATCCTGCAGACTGTAAGAACAGAACTGCCATCATAACAGGTGTGATATAGCGAATCATAAAAGCGTATAAGCGTTTGCGTCCGAAGGTATGTCCGCTGGATTCCATTTCCTCGATGATCCATTTCGGTTTGATGATCCAGCCAACCAGAATGCAGGTCAGGAAGGAAATAAAAGGCATAAGGAAGCTGTTGCTGATGTAATCCATGACATCTAACAGCTGTGCGGTCTGTCCGTTGGGAAGAGACAGCTCGAAATAGAAAATGTTGTATCCGAGGCAGATGACCGCGGAAGCACCTGCATAGACCGCGCACAGAATCAGACTCATTTTTTTGCGTGTGGTATGGAAAAACTCCATGCAGTTTGCAACCAGCGTTTCCATAATGGAAATACAGGAGGTCAGGGCGGCAAATGCTACCATAACAAAGAAAATCAGACCGATAAATGGACCGGCAGCGCCCATTGCATCAAATACCTTTGGCAATGACACAAACATCAGGCTGGGACCGGAGGCCATACCCTCTGTTCCGGAGAAAACAAATACAGCCGGAATGATCATAAGACCGGCAAGAAATGCCACGCCGGTATCAAAAAATTCAATCTGTCCAAGCGAACGGCTCAGGTTAACATCTTTTTTCACGTAAGAACCGTAGGTGATCATAATTCCCATGGAAACGCTTAATGAGAAGAAAATCTGGCTCATTGCGTCAAGCAGTATTTCAAGGAATCTGCTCCAGGTCAGTCCATCCAGATTGGGAAGCAGATAAACGGATAAGCCCTGTAATCCTGTTCTTGTAACGCCATCTGCATCTGTATAGTGCAGGGTCAGAGAAAAGACAGAGATTCCGATGATCATAAAGATCAATCCGGGCATGATGATTTTGGAGAATTTTTCAATTCCCTTCTCCACACCGCGGTATACGATAAATGAGGTCAATGCCAGAAAAATCAGCATAAAAACAATCGGAGAAACCTTTGAGGTAATAAAAGAGGTAAAATATCCGTCTTTTGCGGCTTCTTTTCCTCCATTTGTCAGGTAGGCCACGATATAGCGGCTCACCCAGCCTCCGATTACAGAGTAATAGGTCATGATAAGGGCAGGTACGAGGAAGGTGATATAACCTAAAAATTTCCATTTTCTGTTTATTGCGCCGAATGCCCGCAAAGCACCTTCTTTGGTTCTTCTTCCGATTGCAACATCGGTTGTCAGGAGAACAAATCCGAATGTCAGCACCAGAACCAGATAAACTGCCAGAAAAAGACCGCCTCCGTCTTTTGCTGCCAGATAAGGAAAACGCCAGATATTTCCAACTCCTACTGCGCTTCCTGCAGCGGATAATACAAAACCGATTGAACCGCTGAAACTACTTTTTTTCTTCTTTTCCATAAATATGTCTCCTTGAAGTTATTCAAAACATTTGATATTTTAACAGATAATCAGAAGAATGCAAACGCAGAAAAGTTTCATATCATGAAACTTTTGCAGAAATAAGTTGAATAATAGTAGAAAAAAAACGAAAAATGAGGTATGATAACAAAATCGGTTTGAAATAAATCAAAAATGTATATTTTTATGAAATTTTTATCAGATTGCAAGGCGGCGGTTTTGGCGTCGCCCGGAGGTTTTATGAGTGAGATTAATGCCTATGTAGGTGGGAAAATCCGTATGTATCGGAAGGAGCAGGGAATGACTCTGCAGCAGCTGGCAGACCGGATTCATAAAAGCAGGGCCAGCATCAGCAAGTATGAAAATGGTGAAATTGCTCTTGATATAGAGACACTATTTGAGATTGCAGATGCACTTCGGGTTGTACCGGGTCAGCTGATGGATTATCACCCCGACGTTCCAAAAGAGCCGTCCCCCGCTTCATTTTCTGATACCAAAAGTCCTTTTTTTCAGGCGAAGCGTTTGTATTTTTATTTTTATGACGGAAGATACAAAAGGCTGAAGGACGGAATCATCGATATTCGGGAGAATGAAAGCAAACCGGGAAATTACGAGGCTTCTCTGTCGATCAGCGCAGTTACTCCTACAGGAAGGAGCAGTGAGATTTATTACACCGGTAAGGTGGTTTACAGCGATATGCTGATCCGCTTTTCCTTTGTGAATCAGTGCAATGCGCTGGAGGAAGATCTTTTGTATATTTTCAATCCTCTGGAGATCCGTGATATGACAGACGGCCTTCTGTGTGGGATCTCCAGCGCTGATTTAATGCCCTGCGCCTTTAAATGTCTTGTTTCCCTCACGCCGCAGGAGCATACGGAAGCATTCAAAAAGCAGCTTTTAATCACGAAAAGAGAGCTTCAGAGATGGCAGAAGCTCAATATGCTGATTGTGGATAACAGAGGGTAAGTTACAGTATCAGGTTACAGTGCAGCAGTGTCGGGTTACAGTATCAGGCTGCAGTGCAGCAGTGTCAGGTTACTGCACAGTAACTTTGGGCGGTGTATTGTGAAATGGGAGGGGATGTGTTAGAATTTGAGAGGTGGTTTGTGGAAAATGCGGATGATGGGTGAAATATTTTAATGAAACAGGATTTAACGAATGGAAATGTAATTAAAACCATGCTGCTTTTTGCGGGGCCGATGATTTTGGGAAATTTGCTGCAGCAGTGTTATAATATAGCGGATACGCTGATTGTTGGTCGTTTTGTGGGCCCCGGGGCTTTGGCGGCGGTTGGTTCTGCTTATACGCTGATGACCTTCCTTACTTCGGTTCTGATCGGGCTTTGTATGGGAAGCAGCTCCGTAATTTCCTTTTATCAGGGGAAAAAAGATCCTGGGCGGATGAAGCGCAGCGTACATATTGCATTTATTGTGATCGGAATTGTGACAATTGTGATGAATATCGTGATATTTGTTTTTTTAGATCCGATTCTGCGCCTGCTGCAGACGCCGGAGTCGGTTTATGAAATGATGCATCAGTATGTTGCAATTATTTTTTCAGGGCTTTTCTTTGTATTTTTATACAATTATTTTGCGTTTTTGATGCGCTCCATGGGAAATTCAGTGGTTCCGCTCTGGTTTTTGGGAGGGGCTGCTTTTTTAAACATCGGGCTTGATCTTTTATTTGTAACGGCTTTTCACTGGGGAATCCGGGGAGCAGCGGCGGCTACGGTGATTGCGCAGATACTTTCTGGCGTGGGAATTGCTCTTTATGTCTGGATCAGGGAGCCATGGCTGCATCCGGCCCGCGGCGATATGAACTTTTCCAAAAACTCGCTGTTTGAAATGCTTCGTTTTTCTGCGGCGGCCTGTATTCAGCAGTCAGTGATGAATTTCGGGATTCTGATGATACAGGGACTGGTAAACAGTTTTGGTACAGCGGTTATGGCGGCGTTTGCGGCGGCTGTGAAGGTGGATTCACTGGCTTATATGCCGGCGCAGGAATTTGCAAATGCATACTCTATTTTCATTTCCCAGAACCATGGGGCAGGGAAAAAGGATCGGATTCAAAAGGGGAGCCTGGGCGCGTTGAAGGTATCCGTTGCTTTTTGTGCCCTGATTTCCGTTTTTGTTTATCAGATGGCTCCATGGCTGATGCGGATTTTTATCGACGCAAAGGAACAGGAGATTATCGGCATCGGAACCGGATATCTGAGGGTAGAGGGCGCATTTTACTGCGGAATCGGAATCCTGTTTCTGCTGTACGGTTTTTTCAGAGGTGTGGAAAAACCGGAAATGTCGCTGGTTCTTACGATTATTTCCCTGGGAACCCGGGTTTTGCTTGCTTATATTCTGGCGCCGATTCCGGCAATCGGAGTGATGGGAATCTGGTGGGCAATTCCGATTGGCTGGATTCTGGCCGATACCGCAGGATTTGCTGCAATCTATTTTATGGAAAGGAGAGCAACTCATGGCAAAAAAATATGCTCTGATTAAAAAAGAAAACTGTGTTGCCTGTGGCGCATGTCAAAATGAATGTCCGAAAGAGGCTGTTGCGGTGTGGAAAGGCTGCTATGCCAAAACAGACCTGGAAAGATGCGTGGGCTGCGGACGCTGTGCAAAGGTATGCCCGGCAGCTGCGATATCAATAGAGAAAAGGGAGGTGCAGGCATGAAAAAGAAGCACTGGTATGATTATTTATGGATTTGGGCAATTGTTTATTTTACGCTTGGCTTTTTTAATATCTTATTTGCCTGGTTTGGGATGATTGATTTTCTGCTGCCGCTTTTGATTGCTGTGGTAGGGGGCAATAAATGGTTTTGTAATCATCTGTGTGGAAGAGGACAGCTTTTTTCCCTGCTTGGAGGCAGACTGAAATGTTCCCGGAACAAGCCGGCGCCGGCTTTTCTGTATTCCAGATGGTTTCGTTACGGCTTTCTGGTATTTTTCCTGGCGATGTTTGGAAATATGCTGTTTCAGACGTGGCTTGTGGCTTCCGGCGCTTCCGGTCTTAAAGAGGCAATCAAGCTTCTGTGGACGATCCGTGTTCCGTGGGGCTGGACTTATACGGCCGGAACTGTGCCTGACTGGGTTGCGCAGTTCAGTTTTGGCTTTTACAGCATGATGTTGACCTCGCTGCTGATCGGCCTGGTTGTGATGCTGTTATATAAACCGCGCAGCTGGTGTGCATTTTGTCCGATGGGAACGATGACACAGACCATTTGCAAGCTGAAAAATAAAGAGGATCGTAAAAATCTGTAAAGCGTAAAAATGTATGAGGGCTCCATTACAGTACAATCCTGTTCAGACAGCAGAATATTTTAAAAACTGTGTGGAGAAAATAGAATCTGAGAGAGAAGAGAGTCTGAAAAAACAAAATTTGGAGAAGAGAATGAAGGATAGAACATTATATTTGGAATGTTATTCCGGAATCAGTGGGGATATGACAGTGGCGGCTTTACTGGATCTGGGAGCTGACGAGAGGGTGCTTCGCAGCGCTCTTTCAAGTCTGAATGTGGACGGATACGAGATTCGGATAAGCAGAGTCAGAAAAGCGGGGCTGGATGCTTGTGATTTTCATGTAAAATTGGATGCTTCCTGTGAAAATCATGACCATGATATGGAATATCTGTATGGTCATAAAAACG
>JAUNPP010000071.1 GCA_030536685.1 Lachnospiraceae bacterium | reverse complement strand
ACAAGGTAAAAAGGTAAACAGCAAATAGGTAGAAGAGGAGAAACGGATGGATAAAAAATTTATTAAAAAATATGGGACACTCTTACTGTTAGCAGCGGGTTCAGGATTTATTTTTCAGCTGCCTTATATCAGGGAGACTTTCTATGTTCCGATTCAGAAAGCAATGGGACTGACAAATTCACAGATGGGTATGTTAAATGCCTGGTATGCGATTGTTGCGACTCCTGCATATTTTCTTGGAGGAATTGTTGCGGATAAGTTTTCACCAAAGCTTATGCTTACATTTTCATTTATTTCAACGGGCTTACTGGGATTGTGGTTTTCGACGTTCCCTGGCTTTATGGCAAGTCGTATTATATTCGGAGCAATGGGATTTACGACTGTTATGACTTTCTGGAGTTCTGTAATTAAAGCGACGAGAATGCTTGGTGATTCCAGTGAACAGGGACGATTATTTGGTCTTCAGGAAGGACTCAGGGGAATTTTAAATGCGCTGCTTGTATTTGTAATGACCGGTATTTATGCGAAATTTGCGGATAAAGTAGCGGGTGCATCGTGGTCAATCAGATTTTGTGCAATCCTGCTTCTGGTTGTAGGTGTGCTTTGCTGGTTTGTGATTGATAATACAAATGAAAATGCTGAATCTGAGACATTGGGACAGGTTATTGGCGGTATGATGAAATGCCTGGTAATTCCGAGAGTATGGATTTTGGTTGGTATCGTATTCACAGCATATAGTATCTATGGAATCATGGGATATGTTACAACTTATGCAATCAATCTGTACGGTTTATCGGAAGAAGCCGGTGCAACTGTTGGCGGTATCAGATATCTGCTTCAGGGTGTTGGTGGTATTATCGGCGGATTCCTTGCGGATAAGATTCATTCACGTCTGAAAGTGATTATGGGAGCAGGTGGCCTTCTGGCAGTAAACTGGATGTTGTTCTTTATTATTCCTGCTGAAGTTTCTGCATTACCGTTAGTACTTGGAAACTTTATGTTTGGTTTGATTCTGGTTTATGCAATCAGAAGTCAGTATTTTGCGGATATTGATGATGCAGGTTTGGATGTAAATATCACGGGACGTGTTTCCGGAATCGTATCAACATTTGGGTATCTGCCTGACGTATTTATGTTTACGATGATTGGCGGCTGGATCGACAGCTATGGACGTAATGGTTACAACATGATGTTTGCATATGCAGCAGCAATGGGTGTTGGCTGTCTTCTGTTAGCCTTCCTTCTTCATGTAATCATTAAAAAAGATAAAAAAACTGCGTAGTGAACTAACAGAAAAGCTGTTTTCTGTAAAATTATAATCAACTGCAAGGAGGAAAAAAATGACAAAACGTGACGAGATGATTGTTGAAAAAATTCATCAGAATACCCTTCGGATTCTGGAAGAGATCGGTATTGAATTTTTATCTGAGAGAGCGCTGAATACGCTTCGTGAGGGAGGCGTACGTGTGGAAGGAAAAAGGGCGTATTTTACGCCGGAGCAGGTGATGCATGCTCTGGATATAGCGAAAAAAGATTTTACGGTATATGCGCGCAACAGCAAATATAATGTAAATATGAATACGGAAGATCTGTATGTTACACCCGGATATGGCAGCCCCAGTGTTTGTGAAGCTGACGGAAGCGTAAGAAATGCTACATTTGATGATTTCCTGAATCTGGCTATGATCGTTCAGTCAAGCGATGCTTTTGCAATCAACGGTGGTATTCTGGCGCAGCCTTCCGACATTGATGCCGCTATTTCCGCTGAGGCGATGGTTTATGCAACTCTCTGCCGCTCTGATAAGGCTCTGTTTTCCGTATGCGGCGGCGGGGTTCAGGCGGAAAATATCATGGAAATGCTTCGTATTGTTTTTGATGGCGATATTACGGAGATTCCCTGCAGCTTCAACCTGATTTCCACATTAAGTCCTCTGGGTCTTACGGAAAATACTCTTGAAACAATAGAAATCTGTGCCAGAAACGGACAGCCGCTTGTAATTGCCCCCGGTCCGATGGCGGGTGCTACAGGCCCTATTTCTGTGGCTGGCAATACTTCGCTTGCTAATGCTGAAATTTTAGGTACAAATGTGTATGCACAGATGGTTCGTCCCGGAACACCGATTATCTACGGTTTTGCAGCAACCGTTAGCGATATGAAGAATATGTATGTATCCAATGCGTGTCCCGGATTTTTAAAAGAAGCCCGTTACGGCGCTTTAATGGCTAAAAAATATGGTCTTGCCTGCAGAAGCGGCGGCGGTATGTCCAATGCAAATGGTTTAACTGCTCAGGCAGGTGTTGAAAGTGCAATGAGTTTATTTGAATCTTTCACCGAAAAGGCAAACCTGGTTATGCATGCGACCGGTTCTTTACATTCCTTTAACACTGTCAGCTATGAAAAATTTGTTCTGGATATTGAGACGATTGACCGTCTGAGATATTATTTCAGTGATCTTTTAGATGACGAGGAAGCACTTGCATTTGACGCAATTCAGGAAGTAGTAGCAGAAGGAAGTACATTTGTAACTTCAGAGCATACCTTTGACCGCTTCCGAATCGATCCCTGGTACAGTACTGTATCAACTCATGATAACGGTGATGGAAATCCGAACGGGCAGTTGTATGCGTCTGCGCAGAAACGGGTAAAACAGCTGCTCAATGCCTACGAATGTCCTGCATTACCGGCAGAAAAGCGCGAAGCACTCGACGCAATCGTAAGAAAGCTGGGCATGAAAGAAGAGGATATTGCCAGAGTATGATCTTCCTTGTTTATGCCGGAAGATGAATTATCCTAAACATGCCTGGCGAGCAGCCTGCAGCAAAAATGGCGTCAGCATGATAAAAATTGAAAACAGACAAAATAAGTTTGACCCGCTTGTACAGGTTGCTTCGGTTCAGAGCTGCTTTCGGCACTCTGACAGAGCCTGCATACGCGGGTCAAATCTTAAATCCAATAAAGTGTTCAGAACAAACAAAATGCTTAAATCCAATAAAGCGTTCAGATCAAATAAAATGTTCAGATTTAAAGCAAACTTCTAAGCTTCAGGAACAATATCCCCCACTCCGTTTGCAATTACACGAGGGCGGTAGGGGAACTGTTTGATATTTTCCATATCCGTTACTCCGGAGAGTACCAGAAGCGTATCCAGTCCGCTTTCGATACCGGCAATCATATCGGTATCCATGCGGTCACCGATCATAACGGCATCGTCAGAGTGGACGCCCAGCATGCGCAGGCCGGTGCGCATCATAAGCGGATTCGGTTTTCCAATAAAATAAGCGGATTTTCCGGTTGCAAGCTCTATCGGCGCAATTAAAGAACGACAGGCGGGAACGATACCAAATTCGGTAGGTCCGGTCAGATCAGAATTGGTGCCGATCAGCTTGGCTCCTTTTTCTACCAGACGAACTGCTTTTACAATGGTTTCATAACCGTAAGTACCGGATTCGCCGACAACTACGTAATCCGGATTTACATCATTATAGGTGATTCCTGCCTCATACATTGCATTGAACAGACCGTGCTCTCCGATGATGAAAGCACTGCAGCCGGGCATCTGATTTTTCAGAAAAGCGGCAGTTGCCATAGCGCTGGTATAAAAATGCTTTTCGTCAATATCAAGTCCCATCCGTCTCAGCTTCAGCTGAAGCTCTCTGGCAGAGGAATGATTTGCATTTGTCAGGAACAAAAAGTGTTTGTTGTTTTCATAAAGCCAGTTAACAAATTCAGTTACACCGGGAAGCAGGCGGTTTCCATGGTAGATTACGCCGTCCATATCGCAGATAAAACCGCTTTTTTCTCTGATAAATTCCATAAATATATCCTTTCAAATATGAAAAAGTTCAGGTCCATTTAAGGTTAAGTTTATTTATATTTCTGATTTGACAGAACTTGTTTTGTAGTATAGCATGTTAATATAAAAAACAATGCTGTTTTTTGTAAATTGAAAGTAAAGTATCACAGATAAAATCAAACATTCTCCGGGATTTCTGACATAAATTCGTCCAGAATCGCATATAATTCATCACGTCCCATTTTCGTTTCAGCAGAAAAAAGCACCAGTTTGTCTTCGGGGCGGAGTCCGAGTCCCTTGCGGAGAACGGAAATCTGCTTCTGATACTGGCTGCGTTTCAGTTTATCCCCTTTTGTTGCGATAACGATGGGATAGAAACCGTTTTGTATGATCCAGTCGTACATGTTGATGTCGTTGGCAGACGGTTCATGACGGCAGTCCACCAGAAGGAAAACCGCTTTCAGAGAGGGTGAGGTGTGAAGAAATTTCTCAATCATGACTCCCCATTTGGCGCGTTCTTCCTTTGAAACCTTTGCATAGCCATATCCGGGTAAATCTACGAAATACATGGAGTCATTCAGATTGTAGTAGTTGATGGTCTGTGTCTTTCCGGGGGAGGAAGAGGTACGTGCGTAGGACTTGCGGTTGCAGAGCGCATTGATCAGGGATGATTTTCCTACATTTGATTTACCGGCAAATGCAAATTCCGGCATAGTGTGAACGGGGAGTGTGCTGGTGATACCGCACACGGTTTCGAGATTAACAGATTTTATAACCAAAATAAATCCTCCTGTTATTTAAATAATGATTTGACAGCAAAGGAATAGATGTCCTGGCTGCTTTTTGCCCAGTTATTACATACTGCGATTGCCTGCTCTTTATTAGGAACGGAGACTTCCAGCGCGAACAGCAGATTGCGGCCTTCTTTAACCTGGCAGCGGACGGTATATTCCTGTCCGCTTTTATAATATTCGGAAGTAATGCCGGATTCATTGCGCAGCTTTACATGATTTTCACGCAGAAAGTCATCCATCTCATCAATAATGGCCTGTGAAATGCTGGAACTGAAATAGGACAGGGTTTCGCCTCCGGCTTCGGTGATCGTATAATGAGAAGAATTGTGCCTTGATTCCGTCAGAATCAATCCGGCATCTACCAGCTCATTAATTGCCTGCTGGAATGTAAAATAATCCGTATATTCATTATCCAGAAAGAAACTCAGCATCTGAGAATTAGTTAATGGGAACTGTACCTGATTTAACATGTACAAAACCATTAATTTATATAAAGTTAATGGCTCAGTCATAAGAATCGACCTCCGTGCAATAATTAACGTAACTGTCAAATCCGGAAGTACAGACAGCTACGAGGGCACCGGGCGGAATGGGCAGCTACAATTTGACATTAATTCTAACAGGAATATCCGGTGAAATCAAGCTGAAATCCGCCATGCCTTAAAACAGCTCAAAAATTTTTCATCAAAAATGCACTGTACAGAAAGAGGATTCAGACAGATTTCACTTGAAGCATCGGGTCAGCCTGTGTTATAATAGTTGCCGTAAATCATCGGGTCATACGATTCAGTTCTTTTACCCCGGCATTTGTGTCGAATCAATACAGATTATCACATGAAACCATATCATAACATAACATTATGTTATCGTGTCCTGTGTTTCCATATTTTGATGGCATAGGACAGTATTTTTCCGGTTGAAACAAAAAAATAATAAGGAGTATAATCAATGCAGGAAAATTTATCATCACTTCCGCTTGTAAAGCTGCGTGAAATGGCAAAAGAACGCGGAGTAAAGCATATCACATCTACCAGAAAATCAGAGCTGGTTGAAATTTTAGAAAAACTGATCGAGCAGGAAAATAATGAAAAACAGGCAATTTATACAGATGGCAGCTCAACTGCTGACAAACAGGCTTCGGAGCCGGTAAACAGGCAGACTTTTGAACAGACCTCAGGAAAAGAAAATATTGCAGAGACAGCAGGCGAAACAGAAACATCGGAAAAATCCCAGACGGCTTTCGGAAACGGGAACCGAAACAGAAATCAAAATCGCACAGCAGGCAATGGAAATGAGGGGTATCAGAGAAACGGACGTGCCAATTACAGGGTAAATCGTACAGGCTCCAATTACGGAACAAATGACGGACAGAATACCGGAGGAAACCGCTACAACAGCAATAACCGCTACAGCAATGACAGTCGGAACAACGGAGAAAACCGCTACAGCAATGACAGCCGGAACAACGGAGAAAACCGTTATCATAATGACGAAAATCAGCAGTCAGGTGCTGACAGCCGCAGACAGGTCAGCAAAAGTGAAGAACTGGAAAGTCTGGACAGCGGACAGGTGGCAAATGGTATTCTTGAGATCATTCCCGACGGCTATGGATTTATTCGAAGTGAAAATTATCTGACAGGTGAACATGATGTATATGTATCTCCGTCTCAGATCCGCCGTTTTAACCTGAAAACAGGTGATATGATTCAGGGCGCCATTCGTATTTCACAGTATAATGAAAAATATCCGGCTTTGCTGTTTATTAACAAGATCAATGGCGAAAAACCGGATAATGCAGTGAAACGTCCGGCCTTTGAAAGCCTGACTCCTATTTTCCCTGACAGCAGATTAGGTCTGGAAACACCGGGCTGCAGCAATGCAATGAGGATCATGGATCTGTTTTCTCCTATTGGAAAGGGACAGCGAGGCATGATCGTATCCCCGCCCAAAGCAGGTAAGACAACTCTTTTGAAGCAGGTTGCAAATGCCGTAAAGGTAAATCACCCCGAAGTACACATTATTATTCTGCTGATTGATGAACGTCCGGAGGAAGTTACGGATATTAAAGAATATATTGAAGGCCCGAATGTGGAAGTAATTTACTCAACCTTTGATGAGCTGCCCGAGCATCATAAGCGGGTATCGGAAATGGTTCTGGAGCGTGCAAAACGTCTTGTTGAGCATGGAAATGATGTTATGATCCTGTTAGACAGCATTACCCGTCTGACCAGAGCATATAATCTGACCGTTACCGCGAGCGGCCGCACACTTTCAGGCGGTCTCGACCCTGCTGCGCTGCATTTTCCGAAGAAATTCTTCGGCGCTGCCCGTAATATGCGAAATGGAGGCAGTCTGACCATTCTGGCAACAGCTCTTGTAGAGACAGGAAGCCGTATGGACGATGTGGTTTTTGAAGAATTTAAGGGAACCGGCAATATGGAAATCGTGCTGGATCGTAAATTATCAGAACGCAGAGTCTTCCCGGCAATTGATCTGATGAAATCCGGTACCAGAAGAGATGATTTACTGCTGACCGCAGAGGAGCGTGAGGCAATGCAGATCATACGGAATACATTGAATAATACGAAGCAGGAGGATACAACGGAACGTATTATCAAGACAATGCAGAAGACGGAAAATAATGAAGAGATGGTGGGCGTTATTCGACAGATAAAAAAACTGCCTAGCTATACCCCGGTAAATCTGTAGTAAGACCTCTGGATTTAAATTCTCCAAATTTTATATGGATTTAAATTCTTCAAATTTTATAATGCCAGTCTGTAAAAAATGTGATATGATAAGTTTTTGACATACTTATGAAGATAAGAGGAGGAAACTACTAATGAATTGCAACAATCATAAGGGCGATTGCAGCATGAAAAACATTTACAGACTGGATGGACGGGTACCGCTTGGAAGAGCGATTCCTTTCGGTCTGCAGCATATTCTGGCCATGTTTGTTTCAAATCTGGCGCCGATTGCCATGATTGCCGGAGCCGCACAGCCGGCGCTGACTCAGGCACAGATCGCCGCACTTCTGCAGAACGCTATGTTTATTGCAGGAATCGCAACATTGATTCAGCTGTATCCAATCTGGAAGATCGGTTCCAGACTGCCGATCGTTATGGGCGTCAGCTTTACTTTTGTAACAATTTTATGTACAATTTCAGCTAATTACGGTTATCCGACAGTGGTGGGCGCTGTGCTGGTCGGCGGTCTGATCGAGGGTACGCTGGGACTTCTGGCAAAATACTGGAAACGCCTGATTACGCCAATCGTATCTGCTTCTGTTGTAACGGCAATTGGATTTTCCCTGTTCACAGTAGGTGCAAGATCATTTGGAGGAGGCTACAAGGAAGACTTTGGTTCGGCTCAGAACCTGATTCTGGGAACACTGACCCTGGTTACCTGTCTGCTGTGGAATATTTTTGCCAAGGGGTATTCAAAACAGCTTTCGATATTGGCAGGACTGATCGTAGGATATATCGCTGCAACCTGTATGGGAAAAGTAGATTTAAGCCAGGTGTTTTCCGGAGGAATCATTTCACTTCCCCATTTTATGCCTTTTGTTCCCAAATTCCATCCGGGCGCGATCGTTTCAGCCGGCATTCTGTTTCTGGTCTCTGCAGCAGAAACCATCGGGGATACTTCGGCAATTGCTTCCGGTGGATTAGGCCGTGAAGTAACCGAAAAGGAAATTTCCGGTTCACTGGGCTGCGATGGATATGCATCAGCGCTTTCCGCGTTATTCGGATGTCCGCCGGTTACGTCATTTTCACAGAATGTAGGGCTGGTTGCCATGACAAAGGTAGTAAACCGCTTTACGATCATGACAGGAGCCATGTGTCTGATCCTGGCAGGACTTCTTCCGCCAATCGGTAATTTCTTTGCCTCTCTGCCCGAATCAGTATTAGGCGGATGTACTATTATGATGTTTGGCAGTATTATGACATCCGGAATCCAGATGATCGCAAAATGCGGCTTTTCCCAGAGAAATATTGTAATTGCATCCCTTTCTCTGGCAATCGGTATCGGATTTACCACATCAAGTGAAACCGGAATCTGGAACATTTTCCCGGAAATGGTACAGTCCGTTTTTGCGTCCAATGTAGTAGCGGTTGTATTTGTGATTTCCATTATCCTCAGTCTGACGCTTCCCCAGGATATGGATATTAAAAAACTGTAATAAAAACACACTTGCATTTACTGATTTCATATGCTATAATGCGAATTGGTCTGATTTGGTTACATACCCAGACTAATCTATTCAGTTTTAATATTACAGTGATGGTTGGAACCATCAGGAAAGGTTTAAGGTGTTGACATGAGAGAAGGAATCCATCCTAAATACTATCAGGCAAAGGTTGTATGCAACTGCGGTAACGAATTTGTAACAGGTTCTACAAAGGAAAGCATCCACGTAGAAATCTGCTCCAAATGTCATCCTTTCTACACAGGACAGCAGAAAGCTATCACAGCTCGTGGTCGTATCGATAAATTCAATCGTAAATACGGTACAAAATAATCTGCGGATCATCCGGCAGAACAGTCTGATAATAAATACTAAGTTGAGGCTTTTGCGGGTCTCAACTTTTTTATTAATAAGAAAGTTCTTAACAAAACTATTAAGTAAGAAAGGATACTGAATGAAATCATCAGGTATTGGCGGTCAGGCCGTGATTGAGGGCATCATGATGAAAAATGGTGATGCTTACGCTGTGGCTGTGAGAAAAGAAGATCAATCAATTGAGATTTTGAAGGATGAGTATAAGCTGCTGACAGGAAAGAAAAAGTTCCTTTCTCTGCCGCTTATCCGCGGCGTATTTAATTTTATAGATTCGATGGTACTGGGAATGAAAACGCTTACCTGGTCAGCGAGTTTTTTTGAAGAGGAGGATGACGGGGCAGAGCCGGAAAAAGAGGGTTTTGCAAAACGTCATCTGTCAAAGGAAACGGCGGAAAAACTGCTGATGGGTTTTACGGTTTTTCTTTCTATTTGTCTGGCACTCGGTATTTTCATGGTGTTTCCCGCTTTTCTGGCAGGACTTTTGGGTAAGCTGATAGATTCTCGTTTGCTGTTGTCCGCAGTGGAAGGACTGGTAAGGATTGTACTGTTTGTGCTGTACGTGCTGCTGATTTCCCGTATGGAGGATATCCGCCGGGTTTTTATGTATCATGGAGCGGAGCATAAGTGCATCAACTGTATTGAACATGGTCTGGAGCTGAATGTGGAAAATGTCCGTAAAAGTTCCAAACAGCATAAGCGCTGCGGCACCAGCTTTTTACTGTTTGTAATGCTGGTCAGCATTGTACTTTTTATGTTTATTCAGACCGACACGATATGGATGCGTATGCTTAGCCGTGTACTGCTGATCCCGGTAGTAGCCGGAATTTCCTATGAAATTCTGCGTCTTGCGGGAAACAGTGATAACTTTGTAATTGAGCTTCTAAGCAAACCAGGTCTGGCATTGCAGAATTTGACGACAAAAGAACCCGATGATGATATGATCGAAGTCGCAATCCAGGCGGTAGAAGCGGTTTTTGACTGGAAAAAGTGGCAGGCTGAAAATCAATATGGAAAATAAATTGAGTTACAGGGAGTGTCTGAAGGCAGGAGAGAACCGGCTTGCTGCAGCTGGGATTGAAGATGCGGCATCGGATGCATGGCTTTTATTTGAAAAGGTCTTTCAGATTTCAAGAGCGCGGTATTTTATGGATATGAACCGCAGCTGCAGCCGGGAACAGGCTGCGCGTTATGATGATCTGATTGAAAAACGCGCACAGAGGATACCGCTTCAGCATCTTACCGAAACGGCGCCGTTTATGGCATATGAGTTTTTTGTGAACGAGCATGTTCTGATACCGCGCGCGGATACAGAGGTTCTGGTGGAGCATGCATTTTCTAAGCTGAGCGGAATTTTCAAAGAAAGTGATGCGAAGGATTGTGCGCTTCTTGATATGTGTACCGGTTCAGGCTGTATTGCAGTCAGTCTGGCCTGTATGGCGCAGGAGGCGGGAATTTCCTGTGAGATCACGGCTGTTGATCTGTCCTGGGAGGCTCTGAAAACAGCGGAGTATAATAATAAAAAGCTGTGTCACGGAAAGGTGAAGCTGATACACAGTAATCTGTTTGAAGCGTTGCCAGATACAGCGGAATTTGATATAATCGTTTCGAATCCT
The DNA here is from genome assembly GCA_030536685.1 of Lachnospiraceae bacterium. Classification (GTDB taxonomy): domain Bacteria; phylum Bacillota; class Clostridia; order Lachnospirales; family Lachnospiraceae; genus TWA4. Next base: position 6,494 of record JAUNPP010000071.1, on the reverse strand, counting down.
CCTTATATCAGAAGTGAGGAGATTGAAGGTCTGATGCCGGAAGTGAGAGAACATGAACCGCGGATGGCGCTGGACGGAAAAGAAGATGGCCTGTATTTTTATCGAAAGCTGGCTGAGGACGGCCGGCAGTTTCTGAAGGCAGGCGGCAGTCTGCTGCTTGAAATCGGATACGACCAGGGAAATTCTGTACCGGAGATTCTGAAAAACTTCGGATATTCCCGAATTCAGGTGATAAAAGATCTGGCAGGACTTGACCGGGTAGTGATTGCCCGAAAGGAAGAAGAGGGAGAATAAATGTTTGATAAATTAGAGGATATACTGATTCATTATGAGGAGATCATGCAGGAACTGAACAGCCCCTATGTAACAGAGGATCAGAACCGGTTCCGCAAGCTGATGAAGGAGCAGGCGGAGCTTGCACCGATCGTGGAAGCTTATAAGGCTTATAAACAGGCAAAACAGGATGTGGAAGACAGCGTAATGATGCTGGAGGAAGAAAGCGACGAAGAGATGCGCCAGATGCTCAAAGAAGAGCTGACAGATGCCAAAAAGCGCATCGAAGAACTGGAACAGCAGATGAAGATCCTGCTGCTGCCGAAAGACCCGAATGACGATAAAAACGTATTTGTTGAAATCCGCGCAGGCGCAGGCGGTGATGAAGCTGCATTATTCTCAGCGGAGCTTTATCGTATGTACTGCCGTTATGCAGAGCGCAACCGCTGGAAGACAGAGATGGTCAGCGTAAATGAAAGCGGAATCGGCGGATTTAAGGAAGTTGTATTTATGATTTCCGGTCAGGGCGCATATTCCAAGCTGAAATATGAAAGTGGCGTACATCGTGTACAGCGTGTACCGGAAACCGAATCCGGCGGACGAATCCATACTTCTACAAGTACAGTAGCGATTATGCCGGAAGCAGAGGATGTGGATATCGAAATCGATATGAATGATATCAAATTCGATGTGTTCCGTGCATCCGGTAACGGCGGACAGTGTGTCAATACCACTGACTCTGCAGTTCGTCTGACACATATCCCCACAGGAATCGTAATTTCCTGTCAGGATGAAAAGTCACAGCTGAAAAACAAGGATAAGGCGATGAAGGTACTGCGTTCCAGACTGTACGATCTGGAGCTGGCAAAGAAACAGAGTGAAGAAGCAGAGGCCAGAAGAAGCCAGATTGGTACCGGTGACCGTTCTGAAAAGATCAGAACCTACAACTTCCCTCAGGGACGTGTAACCGAACACCGGATCAAACTGACTCTGTATAAGATTGATTCCATTATGGATGGCGATCTGAACGAGATCATCGACAGCCTGATCGCAGCAGACCAGGCGGCAAAACTGACCAGGATGAGTGAAGAACAGTAGTGTGAAGGATAAATGAGTGAAGAACAGTAGTGTGAAGAATAATAATGTGAAGAATGATAGTACGAAGATAGCAGTCAATAACCACAGGAAAAAACAGTAAAAATCATGAAAATAGCAGTAATAGGATACAGCGGCAGTGGAAAATCCACGCTGGCAAAGGCATTGGCGGAGAAAATCCACAGCTCTGTTTTGTATTTGGATCGTGTTCACTGGCTTCCCGGCTGGATCGAGCAGGAGCCTGAAGAGGAAATCAGGCTGGTAAAACAGTTCCTGGATTCTCATGAATCCTGGGTGATTGATGGAAATTATTCCAAACTGGCGCATGAAAGGCGGATGCAAGAAGCGGACAAGATTATTTTCCTGAATTTTAATCGTTTTTCATGTCTTTACCGTGCGATAAAACGCAATTATCACTATAAAGGTAAATGCCGTGAATCCATAACAAATGGATGTGATGAGAAGATTGATCTGGAATTTGCATGGTGGATTCTTCATGCAGGCCGAAATAAAGAGCATAAGGAAAAATTTCAGAGAATACTTACAAAATATCCTGATAAAGTGCTTGTGATCAAAAATCAGAAGCAGTTAGATCAGTTTTACCGAAAGCTCCTGAAGTAGGGAGCCTTGAAAATTAAGACCGCACCAGACAGATTCCCTGTTGGGATTTGTCCGGTGCGGTCTTAATTGATTTGTCATCCCTGCGGTTAGATTTTGCAGCTGATAACTGCTATACTCAGGTATAGGTTTTGGATTTTGTATTTAACGGAGGAGGTAAAAAAGTGAAATTAATTGTTCAGGATATTCAAAAATCATTTAACAGCAAGGAGGTGCTGAGGGGAGCCTCGTTTACCTTTGAAAAAGGTAAAATTTACGGCCTTCTGGGACGAAACGGAGCGGGAAAGACGACTTTATTTAATTGTCTGAATGAAGATCTTAAAATTGACGGAGGGAGTTTTTCGATAGAAGAAAACGGGCAAATCCGTTCAATTGAGTCAAATGATATCGGTTATGTATTATCGCTGCCTGTAGTACCTGAGTTTCTGACCGGAAGAGAGTTTCTGAAATTTTTTATCGAGATCAATCAGAATCGGATGCAGGATGTACGCAGTATTGATGAATATTTTGACTTTATGAAAATTGATTCGGAAGATCGTGACAGATTGCTGAAGGATTATTCTCATGGCATGAAAAACAAAATGCAGATGCTGGTCAATTTTATTGCCAATCCGGCTATTCTGCTTTTGGATGAGCCGTTAACTTCATTTGATGTGGTTGTGGCGGATGAAATGAAACAGCTGCTGCGCCGGATAAAAGAAGATCATATTATTATTTTTTCTACACATATTATGGAACTGGCATTGGATCTGTGCGATGAGATTGTAATCTTAAATGAAGGGATTCTGGAGGAAATCAAGAAAGAAAACCTGGATCAGACTGCGTTTAAGGATAAAATTATTGCGGCATTGCGAGGTGAGGAGAATGATTAAGACATTTCGGATTGCTTTTCGCCTGAAAAACGCTTATAAAACCAATAGTGTGCTTTACTGGCTGAAACAGTTTCCTGTTATCGGAAAATGGCTGCCGGATCAGCTGTACGGCAGCCGGGGACTGAAACGATTTGCCCAGGTAATCAGCGTGCTGATGGAAATCGGCTCTGTTTTTTTAGGAAAACTTCTCTATCTCCTGATTATGGTTTTTCTGGCGTCCGTTTATATGAAAAGTCCGCAGGCGGCTTCTTTTGTGCATATTCTGTTTTTTCTGACAATTGTCGGTGGAATTATGAATACCAGCATGTTTAATCCTACCCGGGATAAATATTATGCCATGTTTCTGATGGGGATGGATGCCACAGAGTACACCATAATGGAATACCTGTATTTTCAGCTGAAGCTCCTTGCAGGTTTTCTTCCATTTTCTTTGTTGTTTGGAAGACTGGCAGATTTGTCTGTACTGACCTGTCTGTCCATTCCGTTTTTTGTCAGCGGTGTAAAACTGATATGTACAGCGATTTTTCTGTATAAAAGCCGGAATGAACAAAATAGTAAAAATGGCAGGGTTGTGAATGAAAATAAGCTGACGGCAGCGACATGGATATCGGTGGCTCTTTTGCTGGCAGCGGCATATGTGCCTCCGCTGTTAGGTTATGCTTTAGATGAAACAGTATTTCTGATATTGGCGTTCGCCGCGGCAGCAGGTGGAATCTTTGGCCTTTTGTATATTTTACATTTTAAACAGTATCGAAGAATCTACAAGGAACTGCTGACCCCGGAACAGTTTACTGCAAACGCCATGCAGAGCGGGCAGCTCCTTCAGGAAAGTTATCAGAAAAAGCTGGTAATTGATTTGAATCAGACAAGCCGGAAAGAGGGATACGCATATTTCAACGATTTGTTTATGAAGCGGCATTCCAAAATGATGACGCGGTCCGCTAAGAGAATTACGGCGGCTCTGATCGCAGTGATCGCCGCAGCCGCAGGATGTTGTATGTGTGTACCGGAGATAAAACAGCATATAAACGAAATGATGTTTATCTACCTTCCGTATTTTCTGTTTATTATGTATTTGATCAACCGGGGACGAAATATTACACAGGCGATGTTTATGAACTGTGATCACAGTATGCTGACCTACCGGTTTTACAGACAGCCGGGAGCAATTCTTTCGCTTTTTACGGAAAGGCTGAAATCTATTGTCAAAATCAATCTGATGCCGGCTTTAACAATTGCTCTGGGGCTTGATCTTCTTTTGCTTTTATCAGGAGGAACCTCTCAGCCGGTTCATTATCTGATTTTATTTGTTTCGATTCTTGCAATGTCGGTTTTCTTTTCTGTACATACGCTGGTTCTTTACTATCTGCTGCAGCCGTATAACAGCGAAATGGAAATGAAGAATCCAACCTATGGAATTGTGAACTCGATTACGTATTTTATCTGTTACTGGGCAATCGGCAAGAAAGTGCCAACACTCACGTTCGGAGCGGCTCTTTCAGGATTTTGCATTTTATATGTAATCCTTGCCCTTGTACTTGCATACCGCCTTGCACCCAAAACATTTCGGCTGAGATAAATGTGCACACAGGCGGACAGGATTTCAGAGCGGCCAGAATGTATTATGTCAGCGTAGCTGACGAGCCGCTCGCAGCAAGAATGCTGATGGTATTCCTGAAAAAAACGCAGAAAAGAGGTATTAAATAAATTATGGAAGCTGATGCATACAATAATAAGTGTAATAATACACGTGATGATAAAAGTTCTGATAAATGTGATGATACATGTGATACTGAATATCCTGATACAGAATACAGGATGCTGGAAGCGGATGAAATCAGCCGCGAACTATTTAGAAACTTTGAACGTCATCAGGTGGTTGAGGACTGCTGGCGCAGGGAAAATGGAGAGTGGGTAATCCGAAAAGACCCGTTTACAGACCAGTGGAGCGAAGAAGATTATGCCTTTCTGGTAACCTGTTTACAAAGAACAGTCAGAACCGGAGGCGTTTTATTCGCAGCTTTTGCTGATAGGCAGTTAAAAGGCTTTGTATCGGTAGAACCGGAGCTGTTTGGAAAAAACAGGGAATACATGGATCTTTCAAGCCTTCATGTCTCAGAAGAACTCAGAGGCAGAGGAATCGGGAGAAAGCTGCTTTATCTGGCTGCAGACTGGGCTAAAAAGCAGGGAGCAGGAAAACTGTATCTCTCCACGCATTCTGCCGTAGAAACGCAGGCATTTTACCGCGCAATGGGATGTCGTGAGGCTATGGAATATCATCGGGGGCATGTCGAAGCGGAGCCGTATGATATACAGATGGAGCTGGAACTGTCAGCAGTTGTGAACAACAACTGAATCTGCGATGTGAACAACAACTGAATCTGTGATTGACAAAGCTTCATCCTCACGATATAATGGAGGAAATAAGTCACAAAAGCATGGAAGAGAAGAGTAAGCTGTTTGCGCTTTTGCAGAGACCCCAGTCAGGTGAAAGTGGGGAGAGTTATACAGCAGCTGAACATGGCCTCAGAGCTGCGCACCGACTGCGAATGATGATTGCCACAGGAATCGTCATCGTACAGGCTGCGACGGAAGCACCCGTTACAGTGCCAGACTATCGATGGATAGCAGTTGTCTGTTCGTCCGTAGTTGGTAAGGTCTGTATCGTGAGGTGCAGATGAATCTGGGGTGGTAACACGAAGTATATACAGCTCTCGTCCCCGAAAAGAAATTTTCGGAGGCGGGGGCTTTTTTGATGGGGTTTCAGCGGGAAATGAATAAAAAAACGCCGTGGGTTACTAACCGGACGAGCCGCAGAAACTGAGAATAACAGAATATAAATGAGAAAAGGAGTAAAATAAGATGGAAAACAGTTTAAAAAATTCAGAAGTAAAATTAGAGAACAGATTAGAAAACAGCTCAGAAAGCAGATTGCAGAATAAGTCAGAAATCAAGTTGCAGAATAAATCACAGAACAGTCTGGAGGTACGTTTGAATGATGGAGAGACCATGTATGTGAATGTGGATTGCGATGGATGGGTGGAAATCCGTTTTTCAGATAATATGAACAAAATTATCAAAGCAAATGCAGATTATTTTGCATCTTATTATCGGCGATAATCGGTTGACAGTTTCCTTTTTCTAAGATAATATGCAATGTGAACTATGCTATGGAAAGGGAAGGTGCAGCAATGGAAGTAGGAAAAAAGAACAGAAAATACACGAATACAGTGTTATTTTTGATCGTTGTGATGCTTCTTGCATTTGCTGTACCGGCTTATGAGGCAGATACTTTGCCGGGAGATGGAGCTTATACTTCGGATAAAGCAAGTGAACTTTCTTTTGAACACTGTGGGTATACTCTTTTGCTCCAGGATTTCATATGCTATGGAAATCAGGGAAGATTTCCTGAAGCAGTTAATGGCAGAAGGCATCTGAGAAGTACCGCTTTTTCGTTTCCTGCGGTTTTAGAATGTTCTGTGGACGAATGGAATCTGAAATGTCTGCAGGAAGATATTATGATGACGGCAGGTTTTCCGGATGGAGGTTCGGCGAACCGGCAGCGTCTGATTCGTTATATTCACAGGCTGGATGGAAAAAGCAGGAAGATATCTGCATAAAAATATGAAATCATAA
>JAUNPP010000236.1 GCA_030536685.1 Lachnospiraceae bacterium | reverse complement strand
GGATGGGCAAGTGGCATCATCATGGCTGCTGATGGAAAATATATCGTTGTTTCCAACCGGAAACATGACAGTATTTCCAGTTTCCGGATTGACTCGGAAACCGGTAAGCTTTTTTATTGTGACAATATCAAAACCGGAGGAATGCAGCCAAGATTTATCACCTGGAACGAGGATAGAAAATCCGTTCTTACGGCGAACGAATGCTCCGATACGATTACGGAATTTACTCTGGATGAAACCAGCGGCAGGCTTTCAGCGACAGGAATGACAGTTGAGACAGAAAGCCCTGTATGTATCATTTTCCGATGAAGACGGTAAAAGAACTTACTCTGATTATGGGTATTACTGCGATTGGTGAATTTTGTAATCAGGTTCTGCCATTTCCGGTTCCGGCTGGCGTGTATGGTTTGTTTCTGCTGTTGTCCTTACTCGGCTGTGGGGCCCTGCATCTGGATGACGTAGAAGAAACCGGAAATTTTCTTCTCGACCATATGACAGTGATGTTTATTCCTGCCGGTGTTGGAATCATCCAATATACAGAACAGCTTAAAAATGCAGGAATGATTTATCTCTTTATTATTATCATTTCTACCTTGGTTGTTTTTGCGGTAACAGGGAAAATTACACAGATGGTGATAAAAAAGGAAAAAAAATATCAGGATAGCAATGAGGAAACAGACAGATGAACATCGTATTTGACAATAGTATCTGTTTTGGAATTTTTCTTACCACAGGAGCCTATTTTCTTGGCTTGAACGTTAAAAAGAGGTGGAAGCTGGCCATATTTAACCCTCTGCTTATGGCAATTCTGTTTGTAATGGTATTTTTGAAGATAACAGATATTCATTATGAATTTTACCAGCAGAACACGCAGATACTCAGCAGTCTTTTGACCCCGGCTACGGTCTGCCTGGCAATACCGCTGTATAAGCAGATTCATATGTTGAGGAAATACAGGGCAGCAGTGGCTGTTGGCATCACTTCCGGGGTAATGGCCAATGCAGTAAGTGTTTTTCTTTTGTGCAGAATATGCAAATTGAATCATGAACATTATGTTACGCTGCTGCCCAAATCCATTACAACAGCAATCGGACTGGGTCTGAGTTCGGAAATCGGCGGTATTACAACACTTACGGTAGTCTGCATTATCGTAACCGGAATCATTGGCAGTATGTGTGCTGAACTGTTCTGCAGATTGTTCCGAATCACGCATCCGATTGCAAAAGGTCTGGCAATCGGAACCTGTTCTCATGCAATTGGTACAACAAAGGCATTGGAAATGGGAGAAATCGAAGGTGCGATGAGCAGCCTTTCCATTGCGGTTGCGGGGCTGATGACGGTTATCGTTGTACCGATGGCTGCGGGATGGCTATAAAATTCTTTGGCGGAACGAAGAAAATCGGCTTGTATTTCAAAAACAATTCATTTATAATGATTCCAATTTGAAAGAATTATAGGAATGCGTTCCTTATGAAAAAGGTGTGTACAGGAAGAACTTACATGTGAAGAAAATAAAAAAGTAATTTGTATGAGGCGGTCAGAAATGGTCGCCTTTTATATTTTATGGGAAAGTGCGTCCTATGAAACATAAAACGCTCCGCATGTGTCAGAAGAAAACTGGCAGATAGAATGAGAAATATGGGGCAGACTAAGGACGTGGAAGGACGCTGTTATACAGGAAGCAGAGAACTTGTGCGAAAATTCAATGGGACAAGGAGAATGATAATATGGAATACATGATTACAAACGATTTAATGGAAATGTTCGAATGCAGGATGTATCAGGAGGAAAAGGCCAGCTTGACGATTGAAAAGTATATGCGGGATATCCGGTGCTTTTATCAGTATCTGGGGGAGGGAAAACAGTTTAACAGAGAAACGGTACTGAAGTATAAACAGCATCTGACAGAGCATTATCAGCCGTCCAGTGTGAATTCCATGCTGGCGGCTCTGAATCATTTTTTTGAATTTGCAGATTTCGGGGCGTGTAAAGTGCAGCAGTTAAAAATACAGAAATCTTTTTTCTGCAAGCAGGCGACTTATATGACAAAGCAGGATTATTTGAAGCTGGTTAAGACGGCAGAAAATAAGAAAGATTATCAGCTCAGTCTGATTATGCAGACGATATGCAGCACAGGAATCCGGGTCAGCGAGTTGAAATTTATAACCGCAGAGGCTGTCAAATCCGGATGTGTCATGGTAAATAATAAAGGGAAAAGCAGAATTGTATATTTACCGGATGCATTAAAAACGTTGTTGAAAGCATATATACATCAACTGGGAATCACATATGGAGCGATATTCCTGAACAGAAAAGGACAGCCGGTCAGCCGGGGCAGCGTGTGGAAAAAGATGAAAAATTTATGTGAAGCTGCGGGGGTAGAAGAAGCAAAAGTATTTCCTCATAATCTGCGCCATCTGTTTGCTGTAACTTTTTACAATATAAAAAAAGATCTTCTTTACCTGGCGGAAATTCTTGGACATACAAGCATTGAAACCACGAGAATCTATACACGAACTCCCGGAGAAAGCCATGAGAAGCTGATCTCACAGCTGGGATTAGTCTATGGC
>JAUNPP010000235.1 GCA_030536685.1 Lachnospiraceae bacterium | reverse complement strand
AGCTTTTAATTTAATGCTTTTAAATTTAAGAAACTTTTTTCGGCTTTTCATTTTTACAGGAAAATGGTATAATCGTTTGAGGATTTTTTGGGCAAAAAGCTGAAAGTAAGGGGAATATGTCATGAGTTTGGAGAAAAAGCGTCTGTTTGTGGAGGCCACCTATAAAATTTTAAAAGAAGAAGGGCCGGAGGGGATTAAAATCCGCCGTCTTGCGAAAGAACTGAATTGTACCAGCACGGTTATTTATCGTTATTTTGATAATCTTGATCATCTGATTGCTCTGGCTTCCATTCGTTTTTTCAATGAATATATTATTGACTTTCGAAATATGGTCAGCGATCCGCAGATTTTGACAGATCCTTATGGGTTAAACCTGAGAATGTGGGATTGTCTGGCTGAGCATGCATGTAAAAATATCCCTATTTATGAGAACCTTTTTTTCGGTAAATATCAGCATTCTCTGGGAGAAGTGATATTTGAATATTATCAGCTGTTTCTTGATGATTCCAAACAGGATTTTGATGGCTATTCTGTGAGCATTTTGTTTAATGACGACCTGTTCCAGCGGGATTTCGTGCTGTTGAGACGGGCCGCTGCTTTGGGTACCATTACGATTCAGGAGGCTGCCTCGCTCAGCCAGATCGAATGCCATATCTTTCGAGGAGTTCTGCTGAAATACATAGATGACTACAAAAAACCGGGGATTCCCCAAAAAGCTGCGGCTGAATTCAGCAAGCTGATCCATGAGCTTGCTGACAGATACCGTTAAAAATTCAGCAGCATCTGTTTTGCTGATGCTGCTGAGTTCCAGACTTATCAAGAGACTTATTAAGTTAAAACACTACGATTTATCTGCCTCTTCCTTCTTTGGCACTTCCTCTTTTAATCCCTTTACAATATTAATGCATACAAGCAGCATAATAATGGCAAATGGAAATGCAGCTGCAATGGAGGCCGTTTGCAGTGCTTTTACACCTCCTGACAGAAGCAGTACATAGGCAATTGCCGCCTGAAGTACTCCCCAGACGATTTTCTTACGGTTCGGAGGATCAATATTTCCTTCGGAAGTCAGCATGGAGAGCACAAAGGTTGCAGAATCTGCTGATGTTATAAAAAAGATAACCAAAAGAACAATTGCAATAACCGACAGGATTTTTCCAATCGGATATTCATTCAATATAATGAACAATGCTGTCTCCGGCACAGCCGCTATCTGGCCCAGTTCTTCCAGAGAAAAAGCATCTGCTGCATTCAATGCAACGCCTCCGAATACGGAAAACCATATAATGGAAGCAATACAGGGAACCACGATCACGCCGATTATAAATTCTTTTATCGTGCGCCCTCTTGAAATACGTGCAATAAAAATACCTACAAAAGGAGCCCAGGCAATCCACCATGCCCAGTAAAATACTCTCCACACAAGAACCCAGGAATTATCTCCAAAAGGAGAAAGTCCAAGACTATCCGATACAAAATGTGTAATATAATCGCCAATACCTGTTGTAAAAATTTCAAGGATTTTAACGGAAGGTCCTGCTAAAAAAGAAATGATCAGTAACACCACTGCAAGACACAGATTGAAATTAGATAGCATTTTAATGCCTTTATCCAGACCACTGGTTGCACTCAGAAGATAAATACAGCATATAATTACGATCACCAGCAGCCAGACCATCGCGTTATTCGGAATTTTGCATAAATAATTCAATCCGCCGCAGATCTGAAGACATCCCATTCCCAGAGAAGTTGCAACGCCTGCTACAGATACGATTACTGCAAAAATATCAATCGCTTTTCCAATCGGGCCTTTCACGCCTTTTTCCCCAAGCATCGGAATAAACAGGCTGCTGATCAGTCCCGGCTTGTTCTTCCGAAACTGAAAATACGCCAGCCCAAGCCCTACTACAGCATACGCTGCCCAGGGATGAATTCCCCAATGCATAAAGCAGGAACGTATCGCAAACTGAGCCGCCTCCGGGCTTCCCGGTTCAATCCCGGCAGCCGGTGAAACATAGTGTGACAAAGGCTCTGAAATCCCCCAGAATACCAGTCCGACTCCCATTCCGGCGCAAAACAGCATCGCAAACCACGAAACCGTGCTATATTGCGGCTTTGAATCATCCGGCCCAAGACGGATATTTCCAAAACGGCTGAATGCCATTCCTATGCAAAACACGACAAATACCAGCATAAACAGCAAGTAGATCCAGGAAAACTGCTCCTCAATAAAATTCAGAAGCATTGACGCAAGCTTTCCAAACAGACTGCTGTTGAGCGCTCCAACCAGCACAATAAGCACTGAAATTGCCGCCGAAACATAAAACACTGTCTGACTTCCCTTTTTCCCTGCACTTCTGCCCTCTTTCGTACCGCCTGATTGATCATGTATCTTTTTCTTTTCATCTGTCATCAGATCACCCACTTTCTCAAAAAATAAAATGGAAATATCCGGCAGAATTATTCCAGAAAAACAACTCTGCCGGAACCGCCATTATCTCATCATCAGATAACAGACTTGTCGCATTTTAAATATCTTTTAACATCTGTACGTTCAATGCTTATAAATTCAACGCCTG
>JAUNPP010000234.1 GCA_030536685.1 Lachnospiraceae bacterium | reverse complement strand
GAAGCAGAGAAAGCGGAAGAAGCTGAAAGCACCGGGGAAACACAAGAAGCGGAAGAAGCCTCTGCAGCGGAAGTTTCGGAGGATGCAGGAGAGACATCTTTCGAAACAGTTTCAAAAGAAACGATTTTGGATCGGATTGAGAATCCGGATGAAAATCTGTCAGTGCAGGAATTTACAGAATGCATTACAGCATGTGCCGGGTTAAAAGGCTATCGTGTTGAGGAGACAGCTTATATGACAATTGCTGTTCTGGCGGAGGAAATGCAGCAGCAGAATACGCCATTATCATTGAATAATGCCAGAAAGATGGCGGAAGATGCAATTTCCAGAATCCGTAAAAGAAATCCTCTGGATAAAATCGTAGATAAATACAGTAAAAAACATGCTTATATTTTAAAAGACAGACATTTTTATTGGAATGAGGAGAAAGATTGAACCGAATGGATATTAAATTAGTTGGTCTGGATCTGGATGGAACTTTACTTCTTCCGGATAAGACGGTTTCTCAGGAAAATAAAAGAGTATTAACAAAAGCTGCAGAGTCTGAAGGAGTTCATATTGTGATTGCGACCGGAAGACCATATTCAGGTATTAAAAAAATACTTGAATGGCTTCCTTACGTCCGATATGCGGTTCTTTCTAATGGTGCGGTTGTGCTGGACGTGAAAACCGGTGAAAAAATAGCGGAACACAGAATTGATGTTAAGGATGCACTGGAATTTTATGATTATGCAGTTTCAAAGAATCTGTCAGTGGATTTTTTTGATAAAGGAGAACGGATTGTAGCTGCTGACTGGAAAGAGGTAGTAGCACAGATGGATGAATCCGATGGAACTAAAAATCTGCTTTTGTCAAACTGTATATTTTCAAATGACCAGCGTGCACATCTGGCGTCACTTCCCGGTGTTGAAAAGATCAGTATACGTTTTTTGAAAGAGCAAGATCAGGCCGCATTGTATGAGAAGGTGCAAAAGCACTTCCCGCAGCTCAAGATCTGTGCTTCGCTGGCAACCAATATTGAAGCTACCTGCAGAAATGTCACAAAAGCGACAGGAATGCAGGAGCTGGCATTAAATCTGGGAATAAGCATGGAGTCTGTAATGGCATTTGGAGACAATGGCAATGATCGTGAAATGCTTGAAGAGGCAGGCATCGGCGTTGCGATGGGAAATTCGGATGAGGCAATTAAAAGGCTTGCAAAGCGAGTGACTAAAAGGAATACGGAAGATGGTGTTGCATATATGATCAGGGAGGTGTTTGGATGGCAGCAGGAATTGTTGTAGCAGCAATTATTTTGATATCAACATTATTAGGCTTGAAAAATGGAGGTTTGCGGACATTCTGGTCAATTGGATGTGTTGTAGCAGCAATTGTATTAGCAATGATTTTAAACCCTATGATATCTGACTTTTTAAAAAACCAGGTACATCTGGACCGGTATATTGAAGAAAATGTAGTGGAATATATGGAACTGAAAACTTATGAGGGATTAAATGAAGCAGGGGTAAATACACAGGCAGAGTTTATCAAGACACTTGAACTTCCTTCATCGTGGAAAAAAGCGATTATCAGAAATAATACGGAAGATGGCAGGAAAAAATTATCAGCAGAGGTGTTTACAGAATATATTTCGCGCGCCGTAGCAGGAATCAGCGTAAATACAATTGCATTTATCTTGACATTTATTCTGGTGATTGTAATTCTAAGGGTAATTTCAATGACTTTTGGAATTGTGGAAAAGATACCATTATTGAAGGAAGTGAATAAGCTTGTAGGACTGGGGGCAGGATTTATAAAAGGACTTCTTATTGTCTGGCTTATAATGATTGTCATTGCATTTGCAAGAAATTATTCCTGGGGAGGAATGTTGTTAGAACAGATACTCGCGAATCCGTTTGCAGCATTTTTTTATCGGCATAATTTCTTGGCACTTTTGCTTACATCAGTTTTCTGATAGAGTTTGAAGAAATTCCCAAAAAGCGAATAGAACAGGAGACATTGGGCATACTGAAATCAGGCAGCAGTATATCCGATGTCTCCTGATTTTATCCTGGAATTCGATAAGACTCTCATTTCTATAAGTGGTGAGTTATAAGAAATTTGTCCAGGTAGCATTCTTAAATTAAACTATTGTACGGAAAAAAGAAAAAATAATGATTGAAAAGTAAAAAAATGGTTGACAAATGTCAAAAGCAGTGGTATCCTAAACAGGCTTTCAGCGAAATGATTAAATTGCTGAAACAAATCAAACAAAAACAACAAAACAAAAACTTACAAAAAAGTTTAAAAAAGTTGTTGACAAACATTTGAAAGTTTGATATTATATATGAGCTGTCAGCGAGCGGTTGAAAAAAACAAACAGCTGAAAAAATAAATTTTAAAAAGTAGTTGACAAACACTTGAAAGTGTGATAAACTACAAAAGTTACTGACAAAAAGTGGTAACGACAGGAACTTTGATAACTGAACAATGTATGAATAAAACCTTTAAACTATCTGAAAAGATAGATTCCTGAAAATTCTTTGAATTATAGTTCAAAAGAACAAAACCTAAAAGGTAAAACGGAAAAGATAAGCCAAATGTTT
>JAUNPP010000233.1 GCA_030536685.1 Lachnospiraceae bacterium | reverse complement strand
AACTGAACTGCTGAAGAGAACAGATTTGAAAAAACAGAATTGCTGAAGAAAAAAGGTTTGAAAAGATGTTGAGCTGCTGACCGAAAACGACATTCGGCCGGCAGCTGTTTTTGTATAACAGACATATAATAGAATCTGTCGTTTTAAAACAGACAGGAAAAGAAGTGTGAATCTGTTAAAAGCGTTCGTTATTTCATATACTTTCCTACGATATATGAAAATGTTGGCACTCATGCAAAAAGGCTGCTAACGAATTCCGGGAATTGCGCAGCAATGGAGCAATTCGTGGTATCAAATCAGGGGCAAAATACCTTTTGACCCGGATATCATTTTATACTAGAAAAGGGATGAGATAATGGATGGATTGATGAAACGTTTTAGCAGAGGAATTGTAAAATGCAGATATCTGATTCTGGTTCTTGGCCTGGCGCTCTTGATTCCGTCGGCCTGGGGGTATTTTAATACCAGAGTAAATTACGATATTCTTTCCTATCTTCCGGATGATATTGAGACGATGGAAGGACAGGAAATTCTGCAGAAGGAGTTTGGCACCGGCGCTTTTTCCATGCTTGTAGTGGAAGGGATGGATTTTAAGTCGGCGGCATCTTTGAAGTCCCAGATTGAAAAGGTTGACTATGTAAAAAATGTGATCTGGTATGACAGCATCGCAGATCTTTCGGTACCGGTAGAAATCCTGCCGAAAGAGATTCAGGACGTATTTTTAAACGGGGATGATACATTGATGGTTGTAATGTACAGCTCATCTATGTCATCGGATGAAACGATGGAGGCGATTGAAGATATTCGTTCGCTGGCAAAGAAGGAGTGTTTTGTCAGCGGCATGTCGGCGGTTGTTACGGATACCAGAAATCTTGCAAATCGCGAAACTCCCGTTTATGTGCTGATTGCTGTGATCTTGTCCTCCATCGTTCTGGCATTGACGATGGATTCCTATATTATCCCGCTGTTTTTCCTGCTGAGTATCGGAATCGCGATCGTCTATAACCTGGGAAGCAACATTTTTATGGGGCAGATTTCCTACGTGACAAAGGCGCTGGCGGCGGTATTGCAGCTGGGTGTGACGATGGACTATTCGATCTTTTTGTGGCACAGCTATGAGGAACAGCAGGGAATCTGTCATGATGATAAGGAAGCGATGGCGAATGCGATAGAAATGACATTTTCCTCGGTAATCGGAAGCAGTATTACGACAATAGCCGGTTTTATTGCCCTTTGTTTTATGAGCTTTACGCTTGGTATGGATCTTGGTATCGTAATGGCAAAAGGTGTAATTCTGGGTGTGATCTGCTGTATTACGATTCTTCCATCCATGATCCTGGTATTTCATAAGCTGATTGAGCGAACCAAACATCGCTCTCTGATTCCGGATTTTTCAATAGCCGGATTTATTACAAAGCATTATAAGCTGATCGCTGTGTTATTTGTGATTTTGTGGATTCCTGCCATATATGGATATAGCCACACGGATGTTTACTATAACCTGGATTCAACATTGCCCGAAGAGCTTCCCAGTATTCAGGCAAATAAGAAGCTGAATGAAAATTTCAGTATGGGAACGGTTCATGTCGTACTGGCGGACAGCGGCATGTCGGCAAAGGATGGCGCCCGCATGTGCGATGAAATGAAGCAGGTAAAGGGCGTTCAATCTGTTCTTGGTCTCGATTCACTGGTTGGCCCGGGATTGGCCCGGGAAATGATACCGGATGATCTGCTTTCCGATATTAAAACGGATAAATACCAGCTGCTTATGGTTACTTCCGAATATGCAGTTGCTTCTGATGAAGTAAATCAACAGTGTGATGAGCTGGAAACGGTCATTAAAAAATATGATAAAGAGGGAATGCTGATTGGCGAGGCTCCCTGTACAAGGGATCTGATCCGGATTACCAATACAGACTTTGCAAGAGTCAATGCCGTATCGATCGGTGTGATCTTTGCAATCATTCTGCTGGTGCTTGGCTCGATATCTTTGCCGGCAATTCTGGTATTTGTGATTGAATTTGCGGTATTTCTGAATATGGGAATTCCCTGCTATACAGGTACCGTGCTTCCGTTTATCGCATCTATTGTAATCGGTACCATTCAGCTGGGATCTACCGTTGACTATGCGATTTTGATGACAAATCGCTATAAAAGAGGAAGAAACAGCGGACTGGGTAAAAAACAGGCTGTTATCGAGGCTCATACAGCCTCCATGCGCTCGATCATTGTCAGCGCATTCAGCTTTTTTGCAGCCACCTTTGGCGTAGGCATGTATTCAGACATTGATATGATCAGCTCACTTTGTACATTAATGGCAAGAGGCGCAATTATCAGTATGGTCACAGTACTTCTGGTACTTCCTGCGATGCTGATGATTTTTGATAAACTGATTTGTTTTACTACTATGGGAATCAGGAGGAAATAGGTATGGAATTCAGAAAATTTATGAAAAGATGTAAAAAATCAACTTTTAATAAAGTTATGGCGCTGACAATGGCGCTGCTGCTGGCGACAGCTTCCGTTGCCGGTTACGGAGCAGCCGGAGAAAATCGTGCACAGGCAGCAGAAAAAACAGCAGTAAGCAATGAAAAGACAGC
>JAUNPP010000232.1:566-2610 GCA_030536685.1 Lachnospiraceae bacterium | reverse complement strand
TCAGATTGCAATGGAAAATTCCGTTGTCATCATAGAAATTGTGAGGAATATCCATGCGGACAATGATTTTTTTGAAAAAGTCCTTTGTCAGTATCAACGATGCAAGTTCAGAGGATTCCTTTTTGTCCGTATCCATCTGGAAAGCTGACTGGATGTAGATTTTCTTGTCTGCATCATTTACAATGAAGTCGATTTCTTTTTGCACATTTGCTCCGCCGGTTCGGTCGGTCACAACACCAACGTCAACGGAGTATCCTCTTTGCAGAAGCTCGTTATAGATGATGTTTTCCATGATGTGTCCGGGATCGTATTGGCGATAATTCAGTCTTGCATTGCGGAGTCCAATATCCGTGTAGTAGTATTTGTTCGGATACTTGAAATAGGTCTTTCCCTTCACATCATAGCGTTTTGCCATGGAAATAAGGAACGAATCGATGATGTGCTGCACATAGTTGGAAACAAGAGTGGAATTGACCTTTTCGTTCTTCATGCTGGTCAGCGCATTGGCAATATTCGTAGGATTGGTCGGGGAGCTGATCTGTGAAGCGAGGAAATCCAGAATGTCATTCAGAATATCCTCACGTTCGATACCGTTGCGTTCTGCAATGTCCTTGACATACAGCTCGCTGTACAGAGAGGACAGGTAATCCTTTTTGTCCTTTTCATCTGTTAATGCCAGCAGGCGTGGCATGCCGCCGTAAAGCATATAGGTGTCCAGCACCTTTCGCTCGTCACCGCCCACATGAGAGTAGAACTCCTTAAAGGACAAAGGGAATACATGGAGTTGAGTAGCACGGCCACGGAACTCTGTAGCGATGTCTTTAGACAGTCCTTTCGAGTTACTGCCAGTTACATATACATCCAAATTCTTATATGCCTTGAGTTCATTCAGCATATCATAGATGGAAACCTCAATGCCGCCATTTTCTTTGTCGATAACCTTGGCGGTAAGCTGAACCTCGTCAATGAAAAGATAGAACTTCTCATCTTTCTTCCCAGAAACAAGCTCCTCGACATACTCACAAAGTGTAATTGGATTTCTGAACTTATAGTAACGTCTCTGGTCTAATTTGATTTTTATGATATGGTCTTCCTGAACCCCCTGTGCGAGAAGGTATTCATAGAACAGATCAAACAGCAATACCGACTTTCCGCAGCGGCGGATGCCAGTGATTACTTTGACCTCGCCGTTCCACATATGATGAATCATACGATTCAAATAAAACTCTCGTTTAATCATTATAGTCACCTCGTACTTACGACGATTACGTCGCTACTTTCTTGTATAATATACCGCGAATCTTTCAAATTATCAATAGTACCGCAGAAATCTCATAATAAAGTTGCAACATTTGCGTCGTAAGTACGAGGCAAGAATCTTGGATTCCGTTCGGGATAATAATTGAAAACATGGATTTTGCAGAAAAGAAGCAGGCGAAGATTATTCGGGATTCTCTGGCAAGCAGATATCTGTCCCGGACGCGCTTCTGAAAATGTAAAAAAAACGGGCGAAAGAGGTAATGTTCATTGGTAGATTTCCAGGGGAACATCTTCTATAATGGTTATCAATACCTACGAAATTACAGGAGGAAATGAATATGGGTTTAGGGAACAGTTTTTACCGTGCAAGGAAAAAAAGCGGGCTGTCACAAGAAGAGGTGGCAGAAAAATTAGGGGTAAGCCGGCAGACGATATCGAAATGGGAGCTGGATGAAACCCTTCCGGATATACAGCAATCGAAACGGTTATCGAATCTCTATCATCTCACATTAGATGAACTCATCGACTTCGATATGGATGTCAAAGAGATACAGGATATGATTGACCGGACCAGCGAAGAGGTTTCGAAAAAAATTGATTGGACAAAAGCATGGAGTAAAAAATATCCGGTTCTTGCCACTTATCAAAGTACAGTAGAAACCGGAATGTATGCAGCGGAATTGAAGCGTCTGCTTGATGATTTACAAAAACGGTATGGTTATGACGAGCTAAATGCATTTCTGGTTCTGAAAGATATTTTGGCTTCTGTCTGGAAGTCTGAAAG
>JAUNPP010000232.1:0-556 GCA_030536685.1 Lachnospiraceae bacterium | reverse complement strand
AATAAGCAAAATAAGCAATAAGAAAAGACGGATAGGCTGCGGCTTTTGGATTTCGCCACAGTCTATCCGTCTTTATAAGTCAAGGATTGAAAACACCGTATACCGGTGCCGGAAGGCTTATTTCGAAACCTTCTTGATTCTGCGCTTCAGAACTTCTTCTGCTGCTAACAGCATTCCACCGAATACAACCAGTAATTTAGCAGCGGTTAAAGGTGCTTCTCCGGTCTTCGGAATGGATGCAAGCGGAACGTCCTCTTCGCTGATGATGGCAATGGTGTCGGCCGGAAGGTCTGCTAATGGAGCTGCTTCATCGGCGATGATGTATGCAGCCGGGGCCGGAGCAGCGCCAAGCAGAACCGGGGTTTCCGTAATGACCGTACCGGTATTGCTGGATGGGGTATTGCCTCCGGAGTTATCGCCGGTGGAAGGATTCACGGAAGGAACGCGGTCAGACGGAACATTGCCGGAGGGAACATTACCATCGGGAATATCTGCGCCCGGAGCATTTGGCTCGGTCGGGTTGGTTGGCTCAACTGGATTGGTCGGTTCGGTTGGT
>JAUNPP010000231.1 GCA_030536685.1 Lachnospiraceae bacterium | reverse complement strand
ATAATCGGTTTTCCTGTTTGTGCTACTTTTTTTATCAATGGTAAATCTACATTTTCAAAGGATGCAATTTTATAGAAAGGAACATCTAACTCTTCTAAAAAATCGACCGCAGAAAAATCAAATGGCGTACTAAAACCTATAATTCCTTTTTCTTTACATCTTTGAAATATGGCTTTATGCCATTCCCAGGGAGTATATGCTTTTTGATAAAGTGAATATAAAGATTCGCCTTGCCATAAATTATTTTTATCTTCTATGAAAAATTCACCATCATTTTTATCAATAGTTATCGTATCTGCTGTATAGGTTTGTATCTTTAACGCATCTACACCAGCATCAGCTGCCAAATCAACTATTTCCAATGCTCGCTCAAGTGACTGGTTATGATTGCCGGACATTTCTGCGATAATAAAAGGCTGTTCCATATTAAACTGCTCCATTTTTTAATTATCCTCTCTCAAAATAGCTCTCAGTTTTTTATTCTCAAATTCTAAAGTATTTTGATATATGTTTTTAAAATATACTGCTCTGTATTTTGACACATATATCCAAGTCTCTCAAACGCCAATTGTGATGCAATATTATTTGTTTTTACCAAAGCCTTTAAAATATACTTTTTTTTAAACCGATCATATAGCTCTGTTTCCGCTAAATTCAAAATTTTCTTTCCATAACCCGATCTTCTATATTTTTCTGCAATACTATAGTTTATAATTGCAGTATTATCCACCTCTAAGTTTATCCGTATTTGCCCTACCGCCTGCTCGCCACTCATCATAATAAAAAACAGTACAGAGGGATTTTTTAAAGTAGCGTTAAACCAACTCACATGCTCTTCCCAATCAATAGGCTCCGTCGAAAAAGAATTTTTACGAACTACTTCATCATTACGCCAATCAAACAACAACTTCATGTCCTTATCGTCAACTAGACGCAAATATATTTCTTCGTCCATAATCTTTCCCTTCATCAAGACAATTTTGTGCTATTTTTTTCAGAGTTCTTCCTTCTATATTTAAAATTGCTTGACTTAAAAGTGGAGTCGTTACAGTACTTTTATCGCCTAAAAATACTAGTATACCTTTACTGGCACAGGCTTCAGTTAATTCCACTTGATTATCGGCAATAGCTACAACTATTGCCGGTAGCCCTAAAAAACAACGTTCCCAGGTTATTGTTCCACCAGCTCCAATAGCCAAATCAGCTGCATTCATAAACTCTGCTATATTATCTACCTGGCAAAAGTAATGCATATTATTATTTTTGTCGCAAAACTTTTCTATTTCTTTTTGATTCGGATTACTTTTCCCCACAATAACATTCACTGTAATATCATTAAATTCTAACATACTTATGGCTTGCAATGCTTTCATCGTTTCATTTCCAGTATCGCTACCGCCAAAAAAAACCAGAATATTATTTATCTTCCCGTCTCTAACGCGTATTTTTTTGCGCTCTTCATAAAATTCTTCGCGTAGTATGGCATGCTGTGGCCCTAATAGCAACTGGCAATGCTGCGGTACCAGATATTCATATCGTTTATCCTTATTGCGATATTCATTTTGATCCAGCAAAATATCACAATCGTGCTTCCTGTTTGCCAAATCATCAATAACCATGATTTTTTCCACATAAGGCCGCAGCATATTTTCCCAGGTTATGTCTATAGCATAGCTGTCAATAATCAATATATCTGGTTTACCTATAATTTCTATACTTGCAATAGTTTCTGCTGCATCCTGCTCTTGTGTTACTGTAAGCCATTTTGCATAACCAGCTAATGCTTCACCGGGTTCAACTTGTGGTAATTCAAAAACAGTGATTTTTTTTTGCTTTACTAGATCTATTAAATTACCACTCAAATCTCGCATGATAAAATACACATCAGAGCCATTTTCTTTTTTCAATCGTTCAGCTAAAGTAAGACAGCGCATCAAATGTCCGCTACCAATTTGCAGCGATGAATCTACACGAAAAACGATTTTCATAAATACTACCTCTGCTGCATCAAATGATATTTTATTTCTGCTATTTGCCAATCCTCTATATTATCTATATCCTGAACTTCTAAATCAGACAAAATATAGGGTGTAGTTAATAATTCTGTCACCTGTTTTTGTTTATAAAATACTTTAGCGTCAAAAAAGTAAAATTGTCCTGCATCGTGATAAAACGGTTCCAGATCCTGTGACCGTTTGCATTGGTTTTCTGGCCATTTATACCGTAAAGTCCCATCAGAATCAATGACAAAGCTTCTTTGCGGAGGAAAAGAAAACTGTACTACAGGAATCACCTGATCTGCTTTACCATCTTTCAACATAGCATAAGCCTCTCTAAGTTTTTTGGCAGATACAAATGGCGCTGTAGGATAAATACAACATACGTAATCAAAGCTTCTTTTTAATTTCGTTTTATATGTTTGTACTACTTCGTCCAGTACATCTCTGGTAGTAGCAAAATCATCAGAAGTTTCATTGCTGCGCAGAAATGGAACTTTCGCTCCATACTGAATTGCAATATCAGCAATTTCCTGATCATCTGTTGATACCATAACTTCATTAAATATTTTACTTTCCAAGGCTGCTTCAATAGAATAAGCAATTATCGGTTTACCACAAAATTCTTT
>JAUNPP010000070.1 GCA_030536685.1 Lachnospiraceae bacterium | reverse complement strand
AACCATAACACAAATCAAAACATGAGTCAGAACATGAATTGCAAAAAACATGTCAAGGATAATAACAACGGCAAAAACATCTATGGGGAAGAACGTTACTATACGTTAAACACGTTTCTTCGTAAGAAATTTGGGCGTAAGGTGTACAAGCTTGCGCTGGATGGAGGGATGACATGTCCGAATCGTGATGGAACACTTGGATATGGAGGGTGTATTTTCTGCAGCGGAGGCGGTTCAGGAGAATTTGCAGTGAGCAGGCAGGAAAGAGGCGGTGTGACGGCTCAGATTGAGCAGGCGAAGGAAAAAATACGGAAAAAAACGGATGCGGATCTGTTTATTGCATATTTTCAGTCCTACACCAACACGTATGCGCCGGTGGAGTATCTGAGAAGTATTTTTACGGAAGCTGTTTTACATCCGCAGGTGGCGGTTCTTTCGATTGCGACCAGGCCTGACTGTCTGCCGCCGGAGGTGATTGCGCTTCTTGCAGACTTAAACAGAATCAAGCCGGTCTGGGTGGAACTGGGGCTTCAGACGATTCATGAAAAAACAGCTCACTATATCCGCAGGGGATATCCGCTTTCCTGCTACGAAGAGGCTGTTCGAAATTTGCATCAGGCCGGGATAGAAGTGATTACGCATGTGATTTTAGGACTTCCGGGAGAAACAAAAGAGGACATGCTGGAAACTGTTCGTTATCTTTCTAAGGCAGATTCTGAGTCCGTTTCGGAAATAGTTCCCAGGATAGATTTTACGGCAGAGGATTCTCCCCGTTTTCGATATCGCACAGAAGGAATTAAGCTGCAGCTGCTTCACGTATTAAAAGGTACCGATCTTGCAGCTGAGTACCGAAAGGGCGCTTTTTCTGCGCTTGATATGGACGAATATCTGGATATTCTGTTTGATTGCCTGGAACTGCTTCCGCCGGAAATGGTGGTGCATCGGATTACCGGAGATGGCCCTAAGTCCCTTTTGGAGGCGCCTCTTTGGAGTGCTGATAAGAAAATGGTTCTGAATACGATCCGTCGTGAAATGAAGCTTCGGGGAATTTTTCAGGGGAAAAATTTTGAAAAAAATCAAACCCGGAAACTCCGGGTTTGACAAAATTTGATAAAGTCTGACAAGGCCTGACAAAAGAGGTTGTTCTGTTCCTGGTGATTTACCTGCAGGTTTCTATCCAGGCCTTCATATATTCGCGGATAATATAAAATGGAGAATCTCCCATCTGCAGCATAAAAGTGTGGAAGTCCTTCAGGACAAATGCATCACCGAGTTCTTTCATGGCGTCTGCTTTTAAATCAAGGATTTCCAGATATCCGACATAATATTTCAGATAGTTGCAGGGCTGGGAAACGATGAGGTAGTAAAGCTCCTTTAGTTTGTCATCACTTTCAATATGGTAGAAGTTCTGGAGCCATTCTCCTGTTTCTTCAAGCGACCAGCCTTCATAGTTAATGTAGAAGTCGAGGAGTGCATAGATTCCCAGGTTGGCGCTGTTGTTGTGCTGCATAAAGGAAGTCAGGTTCTTATCAAGGCCGGTGTCATAGCTGTACGCCAGATTTTCCACATAGGTTGCCCAGCCTTCTGAATACCCTGCGCAGGTGAAAAGCTGCCGAATCGGGTTATTGTTATTGCAGGCGGCCGAATAGACTGTCTGATACAGATGCCCGGGGTAACCCTCGTGTGCAAGTGTGGTATACAGATCAGAGGGATTGGAACTTCCTTTGTTGATATAAATAACATTGTTGTTAAGGTTGTCAATGGGAGGCGACAGATAAAAAGCAGGGCTTAATGAGTCTTCCATCGATTCGCTGACATATTTGATTCTGAGATGAATATCTGTTGTCAGCTCGGGAAAATCAGAAAGCATTTTCTGCTGCAGGTCTTTTATGATCTCTTCCGGGTCTGAAAGTGTAAACTGAAAGCTGCTAAAATCAGAATTCAGTTTTGGATTTTCCTTCGCCAGAGTCTGCATGGCCTGTAAATCAGAATTTATCTGCTGCAGCGTTATTTTTTCAAGCTCTTTTACGGTACGGTCGGAACCGGTGCTTTGCTTTAGCAGGTGAGTGTAATAATCCTTTCCATCTTTAAGGTTACACATACCTCCTTCATTTTTGCCGCTTCCTTTTAATTTCTTCAGTGCATCGATCAGCATTTTCCACGCATCGATCAGGTCATTGGTTACAATGGCGCGGTTCTGCCTGATATATTCCGATTTTTGGGAAGAAGTCAGGTTTTTCATCTCATCCAGACGCTCTTCAAATGTGGCAATCAGAAAATTATCTTCTGTTTGGGCAATAAATGAATTACAGTCGCGGATTACCAGATCGGCGCAATAATCGGACATGAATAAACCGGCAGCGGCTTTTTCCTGTTCATAGGTGATGATCTGCCCGAAATAACGGGGAACGTCTTTTAACAGGGCAAGATAGTCTTTGATATCCTGTTCCGTATTAAAGGTGTATTCGGCAAACAGGGTGGGGAGCTCCGCGTGAAGCCCGATAGAAGGCTTTAAAACCTCTTCATAATAAGGATAGAGGTTATTGGCGGCGCTCAGCGTCAGTGTGTTTTCCAGAATATCATATGTGATCTGCTGATGAAAGGTCAGCTTATCATAATTGAAATCTTTGAGCTGTTCAAGCTGCTGTTTGGCATGCTCACCGTATTCTTTCATATCCTTCTGACTGAATTCGCCAAGTGTCAGAGGATAGGAAGAAATACCGAAGGAAGCAGGATTTTCCAGTGTATAGTGAAGATTCAGCGTATTTTCCGTGATCTCTTCGCAGAACAGATTTTGTGTAAAATCATCGAAAGCAGTCTGAGTCTTTGTGGGCTTTCCCGCTTCACTTTCGGGAGAATATGATTCGTAGGTTTTACCGCTTTCAGCAGGTTTCTGACAGGATGTCAGAGGCATGATCAGCATGCAGAGAATCAGCAGAAATGCAGAGAGTCTGGCACGCAGTCCATGAAACGGTCCATTAATTCCATTAAATTGTGTCATTAAAAGCTCCTTCCTGTAACGGTATCAGCTGCCACGGAACATATCTGCGCTGCCACGGAACATATCTGTGCTGCAGATATGTTCCTGCGGTGGACAGTTGCATATGCAGGTATGGCAAAAGATACCAGGTTACTGTTAGTATATCACAATAGGAAGAAGAATAGAATCCTGCCGTAACTTATAAAAGCAGTATTTAACAGAATTTTAAAAAATTTAAAAATACGCCATGTTCAGCCTTTTCTTCAACATCTTTTTGGCGCGGTTGATACGAACCGCTACCAGATTTACGGAAAGTCCGGTGGTATCTGCGATTTCCAGATTGCTTAATCCCTGTATGTAACGCAGTTTAAGGGGAATTCGATAGGAATCTTCCAGGCTGTTGATCATGCATGTGAGTTCATCAAGTGTTTCCTGGTGAATGACATGCTCCAGAGGAAGATTGTCGGATTCCGGAGGATATTCCTGACTTTCCATCAGCGTTTCCGGTGTCCTGTTTTTCTTTCGCATGTAGTCTATACATTTGTTTCGGGTGATTGTGATTAGAAAATATTTTGTCATTTTACTGTGGACATCCTGAATGTCGGTGAGGTGCTCTGATACTTTGATGAAAGTTTCCTGTACCATATCTTCGGCGAGCTGAGTATCCTTGAGATAACCGAGAGCTACGTACCATAGTGAGTGAAAATAAGTTTCATAAAGCTCAGAAAATTTTTCCTGATCTGTCTGAAATAAGGTGTTTGGCGTCATGTCTGCCTGGGGGCGGCAAATAGACAGGAAATCTCCGGCAAAGTTTTTGACTGCGATAGGACGTTGTGCAGCAATCATAGCAATTCTCCTTTCAATGGTTGTAAAACATGTTTACATAATTACAGGGCAGCTGTGATTCAAAATTCGAGATCGTATTTTTTTGTGACGAAAAGTCACGTAGCACTTCTTATCTTACGCAAAAAAAAACTCTCATTTTCAGTGAGGTGCTCTTAGTATAAAACAAAATAATCGGGCAAACAATGAGTTGAGATTCAAAAATTCAAGCACTTATGGCGTGAAATAAGTGAATTAAAGGAAAAATGTAGAAAAATATGAAGCAATGACGAATTTTGCAAAAGCCTGCCCCTGAGATAATAAAAAAAAATTATCTTTATAGAATTTTAAGGAGGCGAGATTCCTTACAGAACAGCAACGCAGAACCAAAGAGCACGGTAAACGCATGATTTTCCAGTATCCGTTAAACCTGCAATATCGCAAAACTATGGCGGCGGAATTACAGTACAATCCTGTGAAAGGGACCATAGAGAACGCCGGTACTTAACGATCGGGCTGTCTGAAAGACAGTTCGAGAGTTTAGTTCCGCTGCGTTCGATCCGAGCGAGAGCGCGTCCCCGAACAGGATTGTACTGTAATGGAGCCTTCACAGCCTTTTATAACAATAAAATAAACTATTATAAAAAGCTTGCGTTTACCGTGAGGCAAAGAGCTTTTCTTCTTGCATCTTTTTGCGGAATTCCTTATAATAGAAATAGTATGCTCATAATTTGCTCGCCCAAAACAGTCTGCGGAATGCGGATAATGTGGTTGATCCAGAGAGCAGAAGATAGATGAGAAGAAAGAAGGGAGCGTTTCGAGCGATGTGTGAAAAGTGTAAGAAACCTTATTATATTACAACAGCGATAGCGTATACATCAGGCAAACCCCATATCGGCAATACCTATGAAATCGTACTGGCAGATGCGATTGCCAGATATAAACGTGCGGAGGGATATGATGTGCGGTTCCAGACAGGTACCGACGAGCATGGACAGAAAATTGAAGAAAAGGCTCAGGCAGCAGGCATTACACCTCAGGAATTTGTTGATGATGTGGCAGGACAGATTAAAACAATCTGGGATCTGATGAACACCTCCTATGACAAGTTTATTCGTACCACGGATGAAGATCATATGGCACAGGTTCAGAAGATTTTCAAAAAACTGTATGACAAGGGTGACATCTATAAAGGATATTATGAAGGTATGTACTGTACTCCCTGTGAGTCCTTTTTCACAGAATCACAGCTGGTAGACGGCAAATGTCCTGACTGTGGACGGGAAGTGAAGCCTGCGAAGGAGGAAGCATATTTCTTCAAGATGAGCAAGTATGCAGATCGTCTTATTGAACATATTGAAACCCATCCTGAATTTATTCAGCCTGCTTCCAGAAAGAATGAGATGATGAACAACTTCCTGAAAGCCGGTCTGCAGGATCTTTGTGTTTCCAGAACCTCATTTTCATGGGGAATTCCGGTTGATTTCGATCCCAAGCATGTAATTTATGTATGGATCGATGCGTTAACAAACTACATTACCGGACTTGGATATGACGTTGACGGCAACTGCGGCCCTCTGTTTGAGAAATACTGGCCCGCAGACCTTCATCTGATCGGTAAGGATATTCTGCGTTTCCATACCATTTACTGGCCAATCATGCTGATGGCGCTCGATGTACCGCTGCCGAAGCAGATTTTCGGACATCCCTGGCTGCTGCAGGGCGACGGCAAGATGAGTAAATCCAAGGGCAATGTGCTGTATGCGGACGATATGGCAGAGATGTTTGGCGTGGATGCTGTACGTTATTTTGTTCTGCATGAAATGCCTTTTGAAAATGACGGCGTAATCACCTGGGAGCTGATGGTAGAGCGTATGAACTCTGATCTGGCCAATACTCTGGGCAATCTTGTAAATCGTACCATCGCTATGAGCAACAAGTATTTTGACGGTGAAGTAAAAGCCTCCGGCGTGACTGCTGAGGTGGATGCAGATCTGAAGGAATCCGTACTTTCTGCTGTAAAGAAGGTGCAGGATAAGATGGTCGGCCTTCATGTAGCAGATGCAATTACTGAGGTATTTAACCTGTTTAAACGCTGCAACAAATATATTGATGAAACTGCTCCGTGGGTACTTGCAAAGAACGAGGAAGATAAGCCCCGTCTGGCAGAAGTAATGTACAACCTGGTAGAAAGTATTTGCATCGGCGCAAGCCTGCTGCAGCCTTTTATGCCGGAAACAGCTGAGAAAATCTTAAAACAGCTGAATGGTACCTACCGTATGATCGAAGAACTGGATGTATTCGGTAAATATCCAGGCGGCAATAAAGTAACCGACAAGCCTGAAATCCTGTTCGCAAGACTGGATGTAAAGAAGGTTCTGGAAGAGGTTGAAGCTAAAAAAACTGCCGCACAGAAGCCCGAAGTGAAATATCCTCAGGTAGAGCCGAAGGAAGAAATCACGATTGATGATTTTGCAAAGGTTCAGCTTCGTGTTGGCGAGGTATTAAGCTGCGAACCCGTTAAAAAAGCAAAAAAACTGCTGGTTATGCAGATTCGCATCGGTGAAGAAGTCCGCCAGATCGTTTCCGGTATTGCCAAATACTACAAGCCGGAAGAAATGGTAGGAAAGAAGGTCGCTGTTGTAACGAACTTAAAGCCCTGCAAGCTCTGCGGAGTGGAATCTCAGGGTATGATCCTGGCTGCATCAGATGATGACGGAAATCTGTCCGTTATGACTCCTGATAAGGATATGATCTGCGGCTCTGAAATCTGCTAAGTGCGA
Source organism: Lachnospiraceae bacterium (assembly GCA_030536685.1). GTDB lineage: Bacteria > Bacillota > Clostridia > Lachnospirales > Lachnospiraceae > TWA4. The sequence goes on along the minus strand of JAUNPP010000070.1, from coordinate 11,069 downwards.
TTTTGGCGGAAAGCAGGTATTTGACCGGGAGAAGATAAGGGATTAAGTTGAAGTGAAATGGAAAATATGATATTTGATACACATGCTCATTATGATGATGAGGCATTTGATACAGACAGAGAGGAACTCCTTGCTTCCATACAGGAGCAGGGAGTCGGCCGAATTGTCAATGTATCAGCAAATCTTTCTGAAATTGAAAGAACATTGGAGCTTACCCGGCGTTATCCGTTTATTTACGGAGCCGCCGGTGTACATCCTGATGATACATCAGAGCTGAATGAGGAGAATTTCTCGCAGATTCGCGATGCTGCCCTTCAGGACAAGATGCTGGCGATCGGAGAAATCGGCCTGGATTATTACTGGGATAAAACAGAACGCAAAATCCAGCAAAAGTGGTTTTTGCGTCAGCTGGAGCTTGCCGGAGAACTCGATAAGCCGGTGATCATCCACAGCAGGGAAGCTGCTCAGGATACGCTTGATCTGATCAAATCTGCGGGGGGCGCTGATTTTTCCATGGTCATGCACTGCTTTTCTTATGGAAAGGAAATGGCCAGAGAATACCTGAATATGGGATATTATCTGGGAATCGGCGGTGTTGTGACCTTCAAAAACGCCAAAAAGCTGAAGGAGGTCGTATCCTATATGCCTTTAGATCGGATCCTGCTGGAAACAGATGCTCCGTATCTGACCCCGGTACCATTTCGCGGCAAGCGCAATTCCTCTGAGAAGATCCGGTACGTGGCAGAGGAAGTTGCCCGTCTGAAGGAAATCAGTGAAGCCGAGGTGCTGAAAGCAGCCTGGGAAAATGCATGTCGTTTTTACAGGGTGGAAAACTGACCGTGTTCATATAGCAGAGAACAGACAGTATTAAAACTGTAAAGCAGAAAGTGAGGTAATTATTGTGAAAGGAAAAGCATTAATTGTATATTACAGCCAATCAGGCAATACCAGACGTCTGGCGGAACTGATTCATGAGAGTACAGGCGCAGACCTGTGTGAAATTGAAGCTCTGGAACCGTATGCGGCTGAAGGTCAGGCAGTTATCAAACGCGCCAAAACAGAATTTAAAGAAGGCATTCATCCTGCTTATAAGCCTGTGACAGTATCAATCTCCGATTACGATACCATTTTCATTGGCTCTCCCAACTGGTGCGGAACGATTGCTTTTCCGTTAATTACTTTCCTTGAAGAGCAGAACTGGTCAGGAAAAACTGTGGCGGCATTTCTGACACATGGCGGCGGTGGTATGAGCAATATGGAGCAGGATATCAGAAAATTCTGCGGTGGAGCTGATTTTAAATCTTCTTACTGTACAAAGAATGACGGCGGTGAGCAGGCGAAGGCTGAAATCGAAGAATGGCTGAAAAATATGAATGAATAAGCAGGAAGAAAAGGAACCGATTTATGGCAAATCTTGGAAATCCGCAGGAAACAATTGCAGTCCTGCAGAAATATCAGTTTAATTTTCAGAAGAAGTTCGGACAGAACTTTCTGATCGATATGCATGTTCTGGAGAAAATTATGGATGCTGCGGGTGTGGGACCGGAAGATTGTGTTCTGGAAATCGGTCCCGGTATCGGCACTATGACCCAGATGCTGGCGGAACGTGCGCGAAAGGTAATTGCAGTAGAAATTGACAACAATTTAATTCCGATCCTGCAGGATACGCTTCAGAGCTATGAGAATGTTAAGATTATTCATAATGATATTCTGAAGCTGGATCTGAAAGGGCTGGTTTTGGAGGAAAATGATGGAAAGCCCATCAAAGTAGTTGCCAATCTGCCGTATTATATAACAACGCCTATTATTATGGGGCTGTTTGAAGCGGATGTGCCGCTTGAAAGTATTACGGTTATGGTGCAGAAGGAGGTAGCAGACCGTATGAAATCCGGCCCCGGAAGCAAAGATTACGGTGCGCTGTCACTGGCGGTTCAGTATTATTCCGAACCGGTGCTGGCGGCCAATGTACCGCCGAACTGTTTTATTCCAAGACCTAATGTAGGTTCGGCAGTTATCTGTTTGCACAGACATGCAAAACCCCCGGTTGAAGTAACAGATGAAAAGCTGATGTTTAAGCTGATTCGAGCTTCCTTCAACCAGCGAAGAAAAACAATGCTGAACAGTTTGAACAATTCTTTGGAATTGCCGTTTAATAAAGAGCAGATTACACAGGCTCTGGAATCTATCGGCTTAAAAAGCAATATCAGAGGCGAGGCATTAACGCTTGAACAGTTTGCCCGCCTGAGCAATGCCTTTGAACCTTTAAAATGATACTTTGACCTTTAAAATGATAAGTTCATAAAAAAACGTCTCCCTTCATATAGTTGTTGTGAAGGGAGGCGTTTTTTATGTCAGAGGGTTCGAATCGTTCTATGGACACGGTAAGTTTTCGGAGGTTTTTATCGTATATTTATGCTTATGAGGATGGTACAAAGCTGCGAAATGTAGGATTTGCCAAGGTAGAGGTCAGGGCGCAGAGAGTCAGAGTGCAGGTAAGCATAAGCGGTATTTTTCAAAAAGGAGGGCGGCCGCTTACAATCAGTCTGGTAGATGAAAATCAAAAACAGATACCATTTGGCCAGATTGTACTGCAAAATGGACGAGGTGAATACAGAGGAAACAGCTTATCCGAAAATCTTTGGAATACAGGCCTGTCATTTTCACAGGTTTGCGGAATCTGTCTGCAGGGAGCAGGCAGCAAACATCATTATTATATGACTTTGTGGTCTGAAAAAGCCAAGCCGGCAAAAATACCACATAATCAGATTGTAGTAATCCCGCAAAAGGAGCAGGAGACACAGAGCTTTCTTCATGCAGCTCAGGCAGACAGCGGACTGCAAAATAGAATCAGCACTGAAGAAGTACAGGCAGATGCGCAGCCAGAAGTGTCGGCGGCAGAAATTATGAAGAATATGGAGAACATAGAGAGCGCAGAGCGTGTGGAGAACATAGAGAGCGCAGGGAGTGTGGAGAGCATGGAGAGCTCATGGAGTGTGGAGAAGATGGAGAGTGCAGAGAATGTGGAGACCATAGAAAGCGCACAGAGCGTGGAGAATGCTCAGACGGACTCAGAGCTGGAAATGGAATTGAAAGCTGCTTCAGAATTAGCGCAGCAGCCGTCAGCGCAGCAGATTACTCCTCCTGAGCTTGTAAGAAATCCTGCAAAATGCAGGAAAAAAGCGGATAACTGTATGGAATTGTGGAAAAAGCTCTGTTCCAGGTATCCCCATGTGGATATCCGGCCCATTTCCATGAAGGACAGTTTTTCAGATTCGGAATTTACAGATTCGGGAAAGGTTTGCGAGGTGCTGCGGATCCGCCCGAATGATATAGGAAGACTCCCCAGAAATAACTGGATTTTGGCGCACAACAGTTTTCTGCAGCATTCCTATAATCATTATCATCAGCTGATCCTTTTTCGGGTGGAAAATCAGAATCCTGATTTCAGACAGGCTGACCGCTGGTTTATCGGGCTTCCCGGAGACAATTCAGAGCAGGAAACGCTGGTGGCAGATGTATTTGGATTTAAAAGATTTTTGAAATGCAAAAATGGAGGTTACTGGTATACGGAAGTGTATATGGGGATATACTGATACTATAGCAGCGGGGATGACATGTCCCTGAGTCTGCACAGACTGAAAAAACGGAGAATGGTATCTGATGATGAAAGAAAAGAGGGCAATCTATTATTCCTCCGGCAGGCAATTTGAAACGGAAAACTTTGGGGTTCAGCTGGCAGAGATGATTCGGCAGGCAAAAATCCGAAGCGGAAAAAAATCTGTTTTATTTCTTTGCATAGGAAGCGACCGGTCAACAGGAGACAGCCTTGGGCCGTTAACCGGGTATTTTTTGAAAAATGAGAGGTTGTTTGCAGGTGATACGGATATGCTGGTGGTAGGTTCTTTAATGCTGCCGGTACATGCAGTAAATCTTGAACTGGTGCTGAAGGTGATAGAGGAAGATTTTGCAGAGTATGTAATTGTAGCAATTGATGCTTCTATTGGATCAAAAGATTCAGTTGGCTGCATTACGCTGGCAGAAGGCGGATTAAAGCCGGGATATGGGGTAAATAAAAACCTGAGAAGTGTCGGCGATATTGCAATTACCGGGATTGTCAGCTGGGGAAGCCGACTGGAACCTGTGCTGCTGCAGAACATCAGGCTGGGACTGGTTATGAACATGGCTGATTGTATTTATCAGGGTATTATGAGGGCGGTTTACCATTATGCTTTACAGGGCTCTCAGATTTAAATGGAAGGTGGTTTCAGGTTTTTGTTTAACGTTTACAATAAAACAGAAGAGGCCTTCATGTGATTTTTTGCTGAAACCGGAAGAATTCTTTTAAGCGGAGCCTGTCGTATTTCGACAGACTCCGTATTTTTGCTGTGATAACATGATGACTGTCAGGACAAGCAAAGTAAAGCTGTGAAAGCAGTGAGCTGTCAGAATAAAACATTATCTGATTAAATGGAATGAGCAGTAAAACGGGAGGTTTTTGTATGGAACAGAATAAATTGCCTAAAAATATTCGTCAGATCGGTGAAAAGGAAGAGTGGATTCGGGTTTATATTGAAGATTACGTACATACATATATTCAAAGACTGCGTGGTCTGCAGGAGAACGGCGTCTGCGGAGGAGTGCTTCTTGGGAAAAAACAGCGTATCAATGGGGTGATGCATTTATTTATACGGGGGGCGGCGGTTGCTTCGGATCCATTCTGGCGCAGTCCCGGGCAAACGCCGGGGCAGCTGAAGGCGGAAAGCAGCGTTTATTTTCCGGATCTGGAGGTGTGCGGATTTTTCGTTTCCAGCAGGCAGAACAGAAGCTCGGAGGTCGATCTGGTACGTATTTTTGAAACGCATTTTACTTCGGAATACCAAATTTTGTTTAATGTAAGGGAGCAGGAAGAAGAGGTCTTTTCCTTTTCAGGGCATGGACTTGTCAAGCTTGCCGGTTATTATATTTATTATGAAAAAAATGAGGAAATGCAATCTTATATTATAAGGCAGGAAAGTCTTCGTGCTCTGGAACGACAAAATAGAGAACAGGAGGAGGACGGTGAGTTTGAATCGGGAGTAAGGTCAGCAGACAGGAAATCAGATCGGTTTGAAAATCCCGGAAAAGCCGGAAAACCTTTGAAAAAGCCAAAGGGAAAAGGCGTCGCGGGGACGAGAATAGAACCGGAGCCGCTTCCCGGTCGGAGGCGCAGTCTGAAAATGGACGGCGCAGGTGAGGAAAGCAGGGAACAAACCGGCAAAAGGCCGACAGCGAAAAAGAAAGTGCAAAGGGGAGATGCAATTGTGAGAATGGTATCCATAGCCGGAATATTTATATTGGCATTTCTGCTGTTTTCGGATCAGATTCGTCTGGGCAAAACCAATGAATCAGAGAAGAACAGCAGCGGTATTCTGAGCAGTTTAATGGGAGAATCAGAGGCTGTGATGGCCGGAGCAGATTCTGATTACATAGAAAGTGTAATCGGCACAAATGAAGGAAGTGAAGGAAATAACCAGAAAAATAGTGAGCAGAAGAATGATGGACAGAAAAATAGCGAGCAGAAGAATGGCGAGCAGGAAAATGGTGGGCAGGAAAATAAAGAACAGGATAGCAAAGATAAGAAAAGCGGCGCCGATGAGGCCAAAATCGAAAGCGGACAAAAAAATGAAGACAACAGCAGCATAAATGGAACGATAAGCAGTGAGGGGCAAAAAAACGGAGACGGCAGCAGCCCTATAAACGGGACAGAAGGTAATGGGGAACAAAAAGACGGAGATGACAGCAGCCGTATAAATGGGGCAGAAAGTGAGGAGCAAAAAGACGGAAATGGCAGCAGCCGTGTAAATGGAACGGAAAGCAGGGTATCGTCAGGAGAGGTCTTTCCGCTTCGATATCTGGTAAAGAAAGGTGACAGTCTGTACTCAATCAGTGAAAAATATTACGGAAGTACTGAAATGGTGGACAGGATATGTCTGGAAAATAATATTTCAAATCCAGCGAAGCTGAAGTACGGAACAGTACTTACATTGCCCGCAAGGTAAAGCATTCTCTTGTTTTTTCACCTGTCTTGTAGTATGATATATCCATCAAAAATGTTGATAAATATGCGATAACAAAGCATTCTTGAACTATTGTGGGACATAAAAGACAGGACAACAACTATGGATGAAATGAACAAGGACATGGAACCTGCTGGAACAGGTCAGAGCGAAGAACCTGAGAAAAACCGAAATCAGGAAGAAGTCAAAATCTGGCATAAAAAGCAGGAAAATGAGAAAAAAGTAAGATTTGTTTATGAAGTGACACCCCCGGATGAGCAAACAGCATCCGGCGACGGAGATGCTCCAGGAAAAAATGGAGACTCAGGCGATAATTTTCATGCCGGGCCTGATTCGGGGATGTCGTCGGAAGAAAGCGCTTCCGAAAACAGAGATTATCAGAATAAAACAGAAAGCGGTGAATCCGGAGAAGGTACATTCGGAAGCGGAGCAGCCGGAGAAGGCACATCCGAAAGAGCGGCGTCTGGAAGAAATGCATCTGAAAATGAAGCTGCAGCTGCAGATGGTAGAGCATCCAATCGTACCACATCTGCAGGTGGAAAAAAATCAAAAAAGCGTTTTCCCGGAAATAATGCAGGAAAGGAAGAAAATCCGCTGGAAAAGGATAATCTTTCCAAAAAGGCGAGACAGGATTTCTGGAGAAAACAGGTTGTAGAAGGAACAGCTGGCCAGAACAGCGTATTTCGCCATGTATTAAAATGGTTTAAGAGATATTATAAGAAATTACTGGCAACTGTGCTGGTGCTTGGAATCGTATTAGGCGGATCATATTATTATAACCGAAACCGGCAATTTCACGAATATGATGTGGAATGGCAGATTTCCGCAGCGGAAAATGGTTATTCCGAATATTTGTCATTTAATGATGTGATCCTGCACTATAGCCAGGATGGTATCAGCTGTATTAATCAGAAGGGCGAAGTTATGTGGAACCAGGCCCTTAATATGGACGTACCGGGTATCGCTGTAACAGGAGATTATGCAGTTATCTATGATATTAAAGGAACCTCGCTTTATATATGTAATGCAGAAGGCGTTACCGGATATGCAGAAACAACAAAAAAGATTCTGAAATCAGATATTTCCGCGTCGGGTGTTGTTGCGGTTGTTTTGGATGACAAGACAAGCAACTATATTAATTATTTCCGGAAAGACGGTTCTCAGATCGACCTGGAAATCAAAACGTTGATTTCAGGAGACGGTTATCCTCTGGATATCGCTATTTCACCTGACGGAACACAGCTGATGAGTTCTTATATCTATGCAAGCTCAGGCGACATGATGAATCAGGTTGTATTCAGAAATTTTGAGGTTGGCAAGAACAATGCCGATCGTGTAGTGGGTGGATTTAAGCAATACAAGCAGAATCTCGTGCCGGAGGTTATGTATTTTGACAATCAGAACAGCGCAGCTGTAACGGAGCAGGCAATTGACTTTTATTCGGTTAAGAACGCTATGGAACCGGAGCTGTCAAGAACTCAGAAATTGAATTCAAAGATAAAAACGGTTTTCTCCAATAAGGAATATATCGGTGTCATTCTGGAAGAAGAAAAGAGCAAGACATCAGAAAAGGCAGCGAAAAAGAAAACCAAAACGGTAGAAGCAGCGGATGAAGGAACCGCAGCAGCAAAAGCACCTCAGGAAGTTAAAAGTGCTTACAAGATGCTGGTATTTGATAAAACGGGAAATGAAGTTTTCGAACAGGAAATAGATTTTGAGTATGAACGTGCAGATTTTTCCGGTGATGGAATTGTTGTGTATAATAACTCGGAATGTGCCGTTTATAATATGACCGGTGTCTGCAAATATCAGAAACGGATGGATATGGAAATTGAAGGTGTAATGCGTTTTACGGAAAATACTCTGGTAATCAAGGGTGACAGAGCTTTACGTAAACTGAAACTGCGGTAAAAACGTTTCTGCGGAAACAAAAGTTAAACTGGAACCGGAAATAAAACGGGAACAGAAGTTAAACTGAAACCGGGAATAAAACGGGAACAGAAGTTAAATTAAAAACAGAAATGGAATGCGTATGAAAAACAGAAGACCAATAAAAAACAGGGAAATTTTATTGTTATACCGCTTCCGTGACACAGAAATCGGGCGGCAGCTTCACGGAGTTGCCGCCCGTATGGGTATTTTGTGTCGGGTAGTGGAAAAAGATCAGACAGAAGAGATTTTAGGTGCGCTGCTGAAACTGCCGGGATATGCATTGACCGGCCCGAGTGCATTGGCAGCATCTAATGCTTCGGCAGCATCTGATGTATTGGCAGCATCTGATGCTTCGGCTGTTTCTGAGAGCAGCAAGATGGATGCGCCGGAAACCGGGAAAATGGAACCTCCCGCACGTCAGGCTATGATCATGTATGGATTTACAAATCGCCGTCTGGATGAATTATTGTCCAATATGAAGAGAGCAGGTTTGCCGAGGATTCCTTTGAAAGCAATCGTGACGCCTCAGAATATAGAGTGGACTTTTCGTATGCTGTACGAAGAACTGGAAAAAGAAGAGGCAGCAATGCGCTCAGGGAATCAGCAGACAAAGTAAAAATATATATAGCAAAACGTACAGAGTAAAAACGTATAACGTAAAAAATGCAATAGAAAAGACCCGCATGCAGGCGGGTCTTTTCGATATATAGGGAGAAAATGCCGTTTATACGGCGCAGTCTATGAGCCTGGTCATATACAGGAAATCCTATCCTTTGTATTTCATCTGGTTTATTTCCTTAACCATGACAATATAATACTATATTATTATGATTATTTCAATAGGAAAGTATCACATTAAATCCGGGGCCTAAACATTGAAAAATTGGTTATTATGTATAAAACACAACACAGTATGTGCAAAATGATGATGAAAATAACGAATGAAAAAATGCAAAAATGACATCAGAAGATAAATGTAAGAAGAAAATGTCAAAAATGATAAAATGTCGGGACAGACAGGAAAGTTTCAAAAAAACAAAAAAAGTCCCCTGAAAACATCTGCTTTGCAGAGCGTGTTTTCAGGGGATTTCATATCACGAATTGCTCCATTGCTGCGCAATTTATAACAGTAATACAGCAGGTATTATTTAATTACGGTTTTGCCGCCCATATAAGGCTGTAATGCTTTGGGAATATTAACGGAACCATCTTCGTTCAGGTTATTTTCCAGGAAAGCAATCAGCATTCTGGGGGGTGCTACTACAGTATTGTTCAGGGTGTGGGCGAAATATTTGTTGCCGTTTTCATCCTTTGCACGGATCTTCAGACGTCTTGCCTGAGCGTCTGTCAGGTTGGAGCAGCTTCCTACTTCAAAATATTTCTTCTGTCTGGGAGACCATGCTTCTACGTCTACGGATTTTACCTTCAGATCTGCCAGGTCGCCGGAGCAGCATTCCAGAGTTCTTACGGGAATATCCAGAGAGCGGAACAGGTCTACTGTGTTCTGCCACAGCTTGTCAAACCACATGGGGCTTTCTTCCGGCTTGCAGACAACGATCATTTCCTGTTTTTCGAACTGGTGGATACGGTAAACGCCTTTTTCTTCAATACCGTGAGCGCCTTTTTCCTTACGGAAGCAGGGAGAATAGCTGGTCAGCGTGTAGGGCAGTTCTTCTTCAGGAAGAATGGTGTCAATGAACTTACCGATCATGGAATGTTCGCTGGTACCAATCAGATACAGATCTTCCCCTTCGATTTTGTACATCATGGCATCCATTTCGTCAAAGCTCATAACGCCGGTTACTACGTTGCTGCGGATCATAAAAGGCGGTACGCAGTAGGTAAATCCGCGGTCGATCATGAAATCTCTTGCATAGGAAATAACTGCGGAATGAAGTCTTGCGATATCCCCCATCAGATAATAAAATCCGTTGCCGGCTACTTTTCTGGCGCTGTCGAGATCGATGCCGTTGAATTTTTCCATAATGTCGGTGTGGTAGGGAATTTCGTAATCGGGAACAACGGGCTCACCGAATTTTTCCACTTCTACGTTTTCACTGTCATCTTTACCAATCGGAACAGAAGGATCAATGATGTTGGGAATTGTCATCATGATTTTTGTGATTTTTTCTTCCAGTTCATTCTGAGCTGCTTCCAGCTCTGTCAGACGTGCAGCATCAGCGGCAACTTTTGCTTTTACTTCCTCAGCTTCTTCTTTTTTGCCCTGTTTCATCAGACCGCCGATCTGTTTGGAAAGAGTGTTTTTCTCTGCTCTTAAGGTATCGCGTTCTCCCTGAACCGCACGTTTCTGTTTGTCCAGCTCGATTACTTCATCTACCAGGGGAAGCTTATGCTCCTGGAATTTATTACGGATGTTCTGTTTTACAATTTCCGGATTTTCTCTGACAAATTTTAAATCTAACATAATGTCTCCTTTTTAATTGTGTGTAACTGTTTGAAACAGCAATTTCTGTCAACCTTGTATAACGGAAAAAAATTATAGAAAAGAACTGTAAAGAAAATTCGAATCCTATAAAATCACAATTCCATGATACAAAAAAATCCCATGAATTCCCAAAGGAACTCATGGGACGGAATACTGATTTACTCCGCGGTGCCACCCACGTTATCGGACAGAACAGCTCTGTCGGATCTCTTGACAGTAGGATAAAGGCTACCAACCTCCGGTTTATCACGGGTCGCTGGAAAGTGGAAAGGTAAGTCCAAACACCGGCTCACACCACACGCCGGCTCTCTGAAGAAAGGATACAAACCGTATTTTTCGTCATAGCGAACTATCCACATTATACCTAGGAACGGTTGAATTTGCAAGCCCTAAAAAAATAATGGTGCGGTTCAGGGATTCCTTGGACAGAAGTTGGGTCCAGGGGACGCAAGCTGACTATGATACGAAGTCTGACCGGGGCTAGGGGTGCTTTCTGATATGATTCCCCTTAAGTAGACATGGTAAATAACCAAAACTACTTAAGGGGGATTTTTTATGTCATGGAATACTGAATGGTTGAGGGGGGCTTGCTGGTTCCTGCAATTTTTTCTGTTATGGAATGCTGAATGATTGGG
>JAUNPP010000069.1 GCA_030536685.1 Lachnospiraceae bacterium | reverse complement strand
TCCTGCCGGTCATATCCCTTTTGGACGGTCATTCACTTGTCAAGGTACTGTTTGGCACGAAATTACCAACTGCAATCATCATAGCGGACTAATCTTGACAAAACAATACTTCTGCGATACCATAAGTGTAACTAAAATAACAGCATTACATAATTACCATAAGCAAAGGCAGGGGATAGGAATGGAAAACCAGTTTGTGCGGCATGAGCCGTGTTTTGAGCGGATTTTGTTTGTCCTGACGCTGGACAGAAAGAAAATGAAAGAGCGGATTTTGATTGGGGAAGAACAGCAGATTCGCTTCCGGCTGAACGGAAGCAAAAATGCAGAGGTGCTTTGCGATATGACACGCCCGCTGGGAACTTTTCTGATAAATTTTGAGCAGGACGCAGACAGGGAATGGAACTTATATGGGCTTTCTCCGCTGCGGCAAGCTCTCCATTCCAACCGATGGAAACAGCCGGAGCTGGAACAGGCGGCAAGTGAATTTCTCTGGAAGAAATATCTTAGCAATGACCCGCTGAAAATGTATGTGGCGTTCCGTATCTGGAACAGCTATCTGCTTGCCAGAGAACCCCGTGACCGTAACGCTGCCTGTGACCGCTTCATGGATAAAATGAGCAGCCTGACCGGGGTATTCCATGCCGGAGCCATGAGTTTTGATAAGGAGACAGGAAAACCGAAACGCTTTCAAGCTGGCAGCCTTTATTTCAAAGGCGCACCGTCCGAAGATACCCGGCTTGACCTCTGGTTCCCGGACAACCGACGCACAGAAGAATGTGTGTCTGCCTATGCGTCCCTCTATCCGCTGATTACCTATTACTTGAACCGGCTGAATGACTGGGGGCTGTGCTTCCGTCAGTGCAAGGTCTGCGGAAAATATTTTCTGGCAAAGAGCCAGCGGTATGAGCTGTGCAGCGACAAGTGCCGCAAGGCACAGGCACTTCAAAACAAGCGGGAGTTTGACGAAAGAGCCAGAGAAAATAACTATGATTTGCTCTATAAAAATGAGTGCCAGAACTGGCGCAACAAAATCAACCGGGCAAAAAATACCAGCGGCTTTCCGGCTGACCGTCTGGAGAAAATACAGGCTGCCTTTGCTGACTTCAAGAAAGAAGCATTGCAGAGAAAAAAGGCTGTAAAAACTGGAACAGCCAGCCCGAAAGAATTTACGGACTGGCTGTATCAGCAGAGTAATGTAATTGTGGAGTTGACGGACTATTGAAGAATTTCCATCAGCTTTATAGTAGTGCAAATTTATATCCGATGCCGGTAATGCTTTTAATATAATCAGGGTCACCCGGTTTCGTCTTTAGCTTTTTTCGCAGATTGCTTACATGGTTATTGATTGCTTTCCGGGAATAGTAGGTGTAATCTTCATGCCAGACTAATTCCATAATAAGCTCATAGGTAAATACCCGTCCGGGATTCATAATGAGCAGGAGCAGGATGTCGAACTCTTTTACCGTAAGGGCGATTTCCTGCTCATGGACAATCACACGCCTGTATTCCAGACAGATGTATAAATCGCCCTCTTGAAATTCTGTAAGTGGGCTATCTTGCTGCCATCTATGCTTTAAATCGGAACACATGGTTTCAACTTTTATTTTCGCCGGACATTCAAGAAGATATTGTGCAAGTTCTTCCCGTTGTCTTTCATCAAGCAGAAGCTCTAACTTTTTACCTATCTGTCTGCCAGATTCGGATATATCAAACACGGCTAATTTCCCATAGAATCACCCCCAACACTTTTTCTATCCTTATGCTAATTTATATTTTTGAAGATTTCATAAAGATTTGCACAAAAAACGGGCGGTTGTAAACCGTCCATTTTTTTAACATGGAATTTGAATTGTAACTTTTCCTCCACCTGTTTCAGCAGAGTTTTCTAAAGTAAGCTGACCGCCATGTTGTTCCACAATAGAGTTAGCAATATATAGCCCCATTCCGAAGTGCATTTCTGAATTACGGCTTCTATCTGCCATATAGAATTGTTCCTTTGCATGGCACAGAGCTTCCGGCGAAAATCCTTTGCCCTCGTCTGAAATAGCTATTTGCACATGACTATTCTTCTTAGAAACATTCACATAGATTGTTCCTCCTTGCGGCGAATAATATAGCGCATTATTCAGTATATTCATAACAGCACGTTCAAAAAGAGATTTATCAATTATAAACTCCTGTGGAATATCTGTAATTTCTATTTTTAGATTGATTTCTTTTATGTGGCAAAGATTTTTCATCTGCACAATCAGTTGTTCCAGATATGTGGGAAAATCAATCGTTTCACTAAAAAATTGATACCCCGTCATTGCTCTTGAAAGGTCAATTAAGGTTTTAATGTAAACCTGCATTTTTTCAGAGCTTTCTATGATATAGTCTGCGTATTGCCGTTGTTCTATATCCAATTTAGTCTCTCCTATGAGGTCTGCATTTCCTTGAATAATGGTTAAAGGTGTTTTCAAGTCATGGGCTAATGCTGCAATCTGCTCCCTTTGTATTTGCTCGGCTTTCCATTGTTGTTCCAAAGCTTTTTTTAGGCTATCTTTCATATTATCAAATGAAAGTAGTACATCCTCAAACTCTGCAATTTTAGAGTGTTGTACCTCAAATTCAAGATTTTGTTGTGCTACCTCTGCAGTTGCTTCAAAAAGCGGGGAGAGCTGCTTTTTTAGATTTTTGGCAAACATAGCTGTCAGAACAATAATAACCACCAAGAAGTTAATTGCCATTAAAATAAAAGTCAAAACATCTGGTGAAGGAAACCATTTCGGAAGCCACGATACTGTAAACTGTGAACCGATAAAATATTGCAAAATGCAAAGTTCTTTTTCCCTGACAACAAGGGTAAATTTCCGATTAGTTCCATGCTCGATATACTCTCCTTTTGCATATAACACAGCAGCGTCCTTGTCACGATCATTCATATTGCTAAATAATTCGTTGAAATCTTTATCCAAAATTAAGTAATCACATCTCTGTGGAATGACAACCTTTGTTATATCTGGGGCAACTGCTAAAGTTGGAATAATTTCTTTTGCTTGCAATTCGCTATAATTTGCTCTTGTCGCCAGTCCAACATTAACAGCAAGTGTTTCAAGGCCAAAGGGTACAGCGAGAGCTGCTATAAGCAAAACAATAAGAGATATGGCAAACCTGCGGAAAAGTATTTTTAGTGAGGTTGTTTTCTTTATTCCCATTTGTACCCAATCCCCCAAACTGTTGAAACTGGTTTTATATTGTACTTTTCTAATTTTGCACGAATGTTTTTGATGTGCGTCGATATGGTGGAATTATCTGCCTCGCCATCTAAACCAAAAACAGCTTCATAGATTTGTTCCTTTGAAAAAACTTGTCCTTTGTTTCTCGCAAGATACTCACATATAAAATATTCACTTTTTGTAAGGGAAACAGGTTCTTCTCCCACATATAATATTTTTGCCGATAAATCGAAACGCAAATTAGGGGCAAATGAAAGTGAACTGTGGCGCTCCCTCGTTTCCCTTCTTAAATGTGCAGCTATTCGGGCACGAAGCTCCTGTATGCGGAATGGCTTTGTAATATAATCATCAGCACCAATTCCTAAGCCGTACAATATATCTTCCTCCAAAGTTTTGGCAGTCAAAAAGAGAATGGGGCAATCAACCACATCACGTATTTTTTTGCAATATTGAAACCCGTCTATTCCCGGCATCATTACATCTAAAAGAATAAGGTCATATATATTAAGCCTTTTCATGTCCACTTCATCAGTGTTTTGACAAGCGGTAATTAAGTACCCGTCCTTTTTCAAGCTGTTTTTTATCAACTCTAATATGGATAATTCATCATCAACAACAAGTATTTGTGTCAATAAAATCTCCTCCTTTCCGTTATTATAGCATATCATAGCATTTTAATCAGCAGTGCTTTTAACATTTGCCTGCCGATATTCATTGTTAATATTTACAGCAACCGAAGTTTCAACATCGACATTGGTAATACGATACACATAACCAAAACTAAAATCTGTTCCCTCCACGTTTTTGAAGCGTTTTGACACTTGCCCGATTTCTTCCTGTAAATCTGATTTATCCAAGCAAATATCTGTAATGATATAAGTAATGTCGTTGTAGGATATTTCACTGTAATCTGCTGTATTGAGTTCATAATAAGGGAGTGTTTCATTAAGTTTCTTATTCTTTTCTGCTGTATTGCGCAAAGAGCCACACGCAGTCAATGTTGCTATACTTATCAGTAACAGCAAAATAATAGGCAACGATTTTCTAATCATTATTTTTCCCTCCCTCCCAATAGCGAAACCATATTAAACTGGCAACGAATGAACATATAGAAAATAATACTGCAATCCATATTCCGGTTGCAAAGTCAGCCTGTACAAGCTGCATGGTATCTGGCTTATTCCACGCTAAAACAAGATAGTCCATTGTACGGACACTCCATGCCCACGGAATATATTTCCATACAGCATCTCCCAAGCCCGTAATCATTAACGCTGAAATTAAACTGCCGGCAATTCCAAGTCCCATACAAGCACCTTTACCAAATCTCATACCAATAAATAGGTAAATGAGGTATAGTGGGAGTATAGTTGCAATTAAAAAAAGCCAAGCCTTAATATAAAAACTCAAAGAAATTTTTCCATAAATCATGCAAAAAGTCCCTAACGCCAACACAGTCGCTCCCATTGCGCTAATAAGTAAAAATGCTAATTTACCAATATATGCTGCTGAACGGGATGGGATTGTACCGAGCATAAGCTGAAAATGTCCCGCTTGATTTTCAATTTGTACTATCATTCCAATAATTATTCCTATTAAAAAAGGAAATGCTACTGCCAAAACTTCCAGATATGCACTTATTTCTGTTACAACATTCCAACTGGAAATGCGGAAATATCCGGCAAAAACAACAGCACCTATAATGGGGACAAGTAAATGTAAATAAAGCACCGGACTATGTTTACACTTTAGAAATTCTGCTCTCAAACATCGAATTATTGAAGGCATAGTTATTTCGCCTCCTGTTTTTCAAACTGTTTTGCTGTAAGGAATGAAAGAAGCACAAATAACGTGAATGACAATAAAACTGTTACACAACTCATCAGCCACGAAGCAGATGTACCTTGAATTGTGACAGGCTCCCCATTCGGCATAATACCTAAGACAGAAATCATCAAATGAGGAACCCAGCTATACGGACAAAAAAACCAAAAAGCAGATGTAGCCATAAAAATTCCTAAAATGCTTCCAATTCCTACATTCAAAACAACAGTAAGAAAAATTCCTATTTTCTTAGACAACCACATACACAATGGCACTTCCCATAAACTGACTATGAAAATGCAAAAAGTACCTGCCACAGCCTGTAAAATGCCAACAGAAAGAGGAAGTTCGTGAACAATCTTAATTGCAAATCCACCCAGCAAATTTAGAATAAGAAATACTATGTTTCCAATCAATACATAAATTCCTGCTACTTCTATTTTGGCTTGCCACATTTTACTTAGCGGAACTGGCAACGTGTATATCGTGTGGTATTTGAGTTTACCATTATCACGTTGCTCTACCAATGCGCAAAGCAAGGTAAGAAAACCGGGATAAAGTAAAATATACCACCAGTTGTAAGAATTAAGCTGGAACCATATAGGTGCAAAAATGTTCATAAGTGCCGTAATAATAGGTGCAAGAAACAGGAGCTTTTTTGCAAAGGTTCGTTTATGCTTTAGATTTTCAGCTTGCAAATAGTTCATTTAATTTCCCTCCTTGCGGTTGTTCTTTACGACATCCATAAATAATTGTTCCAGATTTTCGCCTGAATGAAGTTCGCTTTCATATCCAAGAACACCACCAGCAATAATACCTACATGGTCTGCTGTCTGCTGTACCTCGGACAAGATATGACTGGATAGGATTACTGTAATGCCCTTAGCAGGGAATGAACAAATCAATTCCCGGAGTTCTTCAATACCAACCGGGTCAAGTCCGTTAGTTGGTTCATCCAAAATAAGCAGCTTCGGATTATTCAACAAAGCAATCGCAATTCCAAGCCGCTGCTTCATACCAAGCGAAAATTGACCTGCCCGTTTTTTCCCGGTATTGGTAAGTCTGACAATTTCCAATACCTCTTTAATTCGGGTGTCAGCCAAACCGAGAAGCGTTGTTCTGACCTTCAGATTTTCGTATGCAGTCAGATTTTCATACAGCGGCGGCATTTCAATCAAGGCTCCAATCTGTTTGAGAGTGTCCCGTTTCCATGGCTGACCGTCAAATAAAATAGTTCCAGAACTCGGCTTCAAAATTCCTGTAATCATTTTGAGAGTCGTAGATTTACCTGCACCGTTAGGCCCCAGCAGACCGTAGACAGAGTTCTTCTTGATATGCAGAGATACATTGTTGACCGCCATCTGTCCTTTGAAGTTTTTACATAGGTTAGTAGTTTCCAAAATCATATCCATAATGTTTAAGTCCTTTCTTTTGATTTCATAGAAAGGATAACAGGCAATTTTGAAGATTTCATAAAGATAAAAAGAAAATCATAATCCCAGTAAGAATTATGATTTTCTCAGATTTCGTTATAGCTGATAATGTATAAGCGTGGGTTCATCATATTTGGTGTGGTATCTTTAACTATGGGAAACTCCTTGTTCCCATTTAGAAACCGTCTGTCGTACAACATTCAGCTTGACAGCAAGTTCTTGTTGTGAAAGTCCTTTTGATTTTCTGATTGCCTTAATATTTTCGTTTAGCATGAAGGATGCCTCCTTTCTTTCGATTGATACCCCTATTGTAAGTTAAACTGCCCGTTGCTACAAGCAACGCAATTTAACATTTCAGATTTATATTTCATTTTGTGTTTGTTTTAATGGAAATGTGCCTGCAGGTGGGAATAATAAAGCGCTTCTTTGCTTATATTAAGTAGCGGGGATGTTTTTTGATCGGAGGTGCGGAGTATGAATTTGATTATTGCTTCTGTGGCGTTTGTTTTGGGGTGCATGACGGGTTTGGTTTTGCCTGCCTTTGTATTGTGGCGGGGAATGACAGACGGGGAGATGAATGAAATGGTGGATCCTTTGGGGAGAAATTATTACTGAAAAATTACTAAAGAATTACAGAAAATCAGGATATATTAAAGTTATTTAAAAATAATTAAATCTGTAATCTGGTGAGAACTTTTGTGGTAAAATAGGCGTCTAATTTTTAGTTGCAAAATACGACAGTTTTTTACAGCTACGAGAGAGAATAGATGAGGTGTGAGTGATGGTTTTTTCCAGTTTGTTGTTTTTGTATGTGTTTCTTCCGCTGCAGCTGATCGTGTACCGCTTTTGTAAAACGGTGCGGAGCAGGAACGGATGTCTGCTGATTTTTTCGTTGTTGTTTTATTCGTGGACGGGTCCAAAATATGTACTGCTGCTTTTGGTTATGGTGTTGATTCATTACGGATGCAGCAATCTGATGGGAACGGAGTCTTTGGGGAGAAAGAGATTTTTTCTGATACTCGGAATCGGAGGAAGTCTTGTGCTGCTGGGGTATTTTAAATATGCGGAAATGATCTGCCGGATGTTTCAGGTGGTTTTGGGGGATTCGGTTGGAATTGTTGAGGTTGCTCTTCCGGTTGGAATCAGTTTTTATACTTTTCAGCTGATCTCTTATCTGGTAGATGTATATAGAGGCGAGGTGGAGGCGCAGCGTAATTATTTTACACTGCTTTTGTATGCCAGCCTGTATCATCAGTGCATTGCGGGGCCGATTGTGCGATATCGGGATGTAGAGGAGGAAATCAGATGCAGGAGGCTGACACCGGAGGAGGTTTCTGACGGAATCAGCCGGTTTACGGTGGGACTTGCGAAAAAAACATTGCTTGCGAATACCTGTGCGGCTCTGGCGTCTTCATTTGCAGCGGAAACTGCGGCGGCAATCGGGCAGGCTGATATGGCGGCTCTCTGGCTGAGCAATCTGATGTATATGCTGGAGATTTATCTGGATTTTTCTGCATATTCCGATATGGCAATCGGACTAGGACTGATGTCCGGCTTCCATTATAAGGAAAATTTCAATTATCCGTATATGGCGGATAGTATTACTGATTTTTGGAGACGGTGGCACATGTCGTTGAGCTCCTTTTTTCGGGATTATGTTTACATACCGCTGGGCGGCAATCGCAAAGGCGCCGGCCGGCAGATTTTTAATATGTTTGTTGTCTGGGGGCTGACGGGTTTGTGGCACGGAGCTCATTGGAATTTTGTTGTCTGGGGATTGTACTTTTTCTGTTTTCTGACCTTGGAAAAAACTGTTTTTCAAAATCTTTGGAAACACATGCCGGGGGCGGCGGAAGCTGTTTTAAGACGAATTTATGCGCTGCTCGTTATTTTCTTTGGATGGGTGATCTTCCGGTTTTCAGATGCAGAGCTGATGTTTGCTTCCCTGAAAGGACTTTTGGGGGCAGGAGCAGGAGGATTTTGCAGTATGGAAACGTGGTTTTTGCTCTTAAATAACGTGATTTTCATTCTGGCTGCCGTGATTGCATGTACGCCTGCTGCGGGAATCGTATTGGAAGAGATACAGATAAGAATGCACAGGCTGATGAGGAAGAGAAGCGTGAAAATGCCGCAGTTTCTTTTGGTGAAGCTGTACTCTGCAGGTGTGGTTGCACTGCCGGTGGTGCTGCTGTTTTTATCAACGATTGCGCTGGCAGGAAACAGCTTTAATCCGTTTTTGTATTTTCAATTTTAACATGATAACAGGAAGGAAAATAAGATGCGAAAGAACAGAATGAAAAAAGAACTGCTATTTTTTGCAGCATTATTGACAGGGATGATCATTTCACTGCTGTTACCGCTGCGCCCTGCGTATTCTGCAACGGAAAAGAGAACCTTGACAAAATGGCCGTCATTTCAGCTGGAAAGCTTTTTGGATGGAACGTATTATAAGCAGGTTGATCTGTGGTTTTCCGATACCTTTCCGTTTCGGGATCAGCTGACAACGCTGAATGCTTCCATGAAGCAGTATTACGGATTTCATACGATGGAAATCTACGGAGATAATATGAATGCAAGGCAGGACGAAATACCGGATATTCCCTCAGGAGGGAAGCTCGCAGGTGGAAAAACGGCAGAAGACGTTCAAAAAGCAGATGGAAAAACAGCAGAAGAAATTCAAAAAGCAGATAAAGATGCAGGAGCTAAAAAGACAGACGATGGAAATGCCGTTGGAAGAAAGAATACAGATTCCGAAAATTCGGCAGGTACGAAAGAAGCGGATCGTACAAAATCGCAGGAATCTGAAAAACCTGTTCAGGCCTCAGATGTGAATAATAAGGTTGCGAATGGAAAGAGTGGTCAGAAGGCAAAGGATGTGGAAAATCTGGGTTCTCTTTTTATTACGGGAGGCGTAGGCTACAGCTATTATTATTTTACGCAAAAGGAAACGGATCAGTACATCGGTATGCTGAACTCTCTGGCAGGCAAATTAGAGGGAAAAGCGAAGGTCTATGATGTGGTGGTGCCTACGGCAATCGATCTGACGCTTGATCCTGCTACAAGAAATAAAATTTCCTCCAGCAATCAGGAAAAGGCGCTGGATTATATGTATTATAATATGGAAGATACCGTAAATAAGGTCAATGTTTTTCAGAATATGAAAAAACACAGTGACGAGTACATATATTTTAAAACGGATCATCATTGGACAGCGCTTGGCGCATATTATGCTTATGAAACTCTGATGGAATCAATGGGGAAAACGCCGCATGCGCTTTCTGACTTTGAAACAATGAAATTTGACAATTTCCATGGCAGCTATTATTCGGAATCAGGAAAAGCGGCGAGCCTTGAAAATGTGCGTGATACGATTACTGCGTACATTCCTATGGGAACCAACAAGATGAAGTTTACCAATCAGAAGGGTGAAAAGGTAACTTATCAGGTTGTGGCAAATGTAAAGGGCTGGAATGAAAATTCTCTGTATTCTGCTTTCATCGGAGGAGATAATCCGCTTACGGTAATCTCCAATCCGAAAATAAAGGATGGATCGTCCTGCCTGCTGGTAAAAGAGTCGTTTGGCAATGCATTTGCGCCGTTTTTAGTAGATCATTATCAGTATGTATATGTTGTGGATTACCGCTATTATAACGGTACTGTGAGCGGACTGGTAAATGAAAAAGGGATTGATGATGTGATCATTATGAATAATATTGCTGCTGTTTCCACTGCATCCAGATTAAAGGATATGGAGACGGTGTATCGCTAGAATAACGTGATTTTTCCTTGCATCGGACAGTAGTTGCGTGTTACAATATCTGCAGTGATCCAGTGTATTTTGTTTTGTATAACCGGATCGATTTTTCAATAGATTATTGTGAACAGGGAGAAAGAGCAAATGAAAAAAACAGGTTTTGATAATGAAAAATACCTGAATATGCAATCGGAACATATTCGCAGCCGTATTGCACAGTTTGGCGGCAAGCTGTATATGGAATTTGGCGGTAAGCTTTTTGATGATTATCATGCGTCTCGTGTTCTTCCGGGATTTTTGCCGGACAGCAAGCTGAAGATGCTTCTGAAACTGAAGGAACATGCAGAAATCGTGATTGCTGTCAGTGCAGGTGCGATTGACAGCAATAAACGCAGGGGCGATATCGGTATTACCTATGATATGGAAGTGCTGCGTCTGATCGATTTGTTTCGGAGCGTCGGACTTTATGTGGGAAGCGTGGTGATTACCCAGTACAGCGGACAGAAAACAGCAGATGCATTTATCCGCCGTCTGGAAAACCTTGGAATTCGGGCATACCGTCATTATATGATTGAAGGATATCCGTCCAACATCCCGCTGATCGTCAGTGAAGATGGCTATGGAAAGAATGATTATGTGGAGACAAGCCGTTCGTTAGTAGTGGTAACTGCGCCCGGCCCCGGCAGCGGCAAGATGGCTGTCTGTCTGTCTCAGCTGTATCATGAACACAAAAGAGGAATCAAGGCGGGTTATGCGAAGTTTGAGACCTTCCCGATCTGGAATATTCCGTTGAAACATCCGGTGAATCTGGCTTATGAGGCAGCAACTGCCGATCTGAAGGATGTCAACATGATTGATCCGTTCCATTTGGAAGCCTATGGGGAGATTACGGTCAATTATAATCGTGATGTGGAAATCTTCCCCGTACTGAAAGCTATTTTCAATGAAATATATGGAACCTGTCCTTACCAGTCGCCTACCGATATGGGTGTGAACATGGCAGGAAACTGTATTTTCGATGATGAAGCGGTGAAAGAAGCGTCTCGTCAGGAAATGCTGCGCCGTTATTACATTGCTTTATGCGAGCAGAAGAAAGGCGCGGAAAAGACGGATGAGATCAGCAAGCTGAAGCTTCTGTTAAATCAGCAGGGTCTGACAATGGATGACCGTCTTGTTGCAAAGGCAGCACGAAAGAAGGAAGAGGATACGGGAGAACCGGCAGCGGCTATTGAGCTTCCGGGAGGAAAGATTATTACCGGCAGAAACCAGCAGCTTCTGGGGGCAGCTTCCGCGATGCTTTTGAATGCGCTGAAGGAGCTGGCGGGAATTCCGGATGAGATTCATCTGCTGGCATCGGCTGTGATTAAGCCGGTACAGGATCTGAAGGTGAATTACCTGGGCAATCAGAATCCGCGTCTTCATACCGATGAGGTTCTGGTAGCGCTTTCTGTCAGTGCGGCAGAAGATGAGAATGCCAGAAAAGCGCTGGCCTGTCTTCCGATGCTGAAGGATTGTGACGCACATTGTTCTGTTATTCTGGCACAGGTAGATGCAGATATCTTCCGCAGACTGCATATCAATATGACTTGTGAGGCGAAGTATCAGAATAATCGTCTGTTCCATTTATAGAAAATGAAAAAGACCCATATGCAGACCGTTAAAGGCTTTGCATATGGGTCTTTTTATAAATGTAAAATCAGTGTTCTACAGGTCTTCTGCCTGATAAACGGTTTCGTATTTGTTTTCTCCGGTAATCCGCACAATCTGTTCGATTTCCTGCAGATGGTTTCCAATGACAGGATTTGAATCTGTAGAATATTTTACGCAGGTTCCGCAGGAAGAGCTGAGCGTTCGGGGAACCGGCATAACCTGAGCAGGAAATCCCTGTTCGGTACATAATTTTTTGAAGCGGGTTGCTCCAAAATGGGAGAAAAAGGTTGCAATATATTGTGTCATAGTAGTTTGCCTCTGATTTGATACCATGAATTGAGCCATTGCCACGAATTGCCATGAATTGCTACGCATTGGCCCATCGGCTCTGGTATCCTGTTATTTTGTCAGAGTCAGCAGATAATCGTCACCCTGTTCGGTAACGGCAACCTGATAGCCCTGATGTGAAGCAAAACGGGTTACGTTTTCTTTCGCTGTTACATTGTCCACCAGCACTTCATATTTGCTGTCTTTGGATGCGAGCGCTTTTTTTGCCATAATAACGGGTTCGGGGCAGGATAAACCTCTTGCATCAACTGTTTTCATATCTGAAATACCTCCTGATTGATTTTTCTGAATCCTAAGCTTCTTTCTGTCTGGAATTGATAACAGCAATCACGGTGACAACAACGATACCGATGATAACTGCGATTTTGCCATTTGCGGTAGGTCCTTCACCGGAAGCGGCCAAACCGAAGTTGTGACAGAATGCAGCGCCGATCATAAGACCGAATACTGCCATAACGGAATCGGTATTGCCTTCGCCTGCCAGAATCAGCTGTCTTAAAGGGCATCCGCCGAGGAGTACACAGCCAAATCCTGCAAGGAGCATACCAAGAGCGTTCCAAAGGGCATCTGTGTGGGCAACAGCCTGTCCTGTAAAGCCGAGAGTAAAATAAGTTCCATCGGTTACAGCGCTTAAAATCAGGTTGGCAGCGAGTGCGCTGACCAGAATTGCAATGAATCCAAATAAGAGCTTGCTTTCACGGAAAAGAACGAGGTCACGGATACCTCCGACCATGCAGAGGCGGGTGCGCTGTGCCAGAATGCCGACAATCACGCCGGCTGCAAGAGAAATTGCGATAGCCGCATGCTTAGCGCCGGGGCCGACACCAGCTTCTGTAAAATGAATAAAGGCAGGTGCAGCGACCAGTAAAACCAGGAAGACAATCTGGATAACCGGGTAAACCGCTCCTTCAAGCTTCTGCATTTTATAGCTTCTTTTAAGCGTATAGCCTCGGTTCAGGAAGAAAACGCCTGCGAGGATGCCGAGAACAAAGCCTGCAATACCGGCTAATGCATTTAAGTCGCCGCCTGCCAGACGCAGGATCATACGGAAAGGGCAGCCAAGGAACATCAGGCAGCCGATCATTACGAAAAATCCCAGGATAAAGCGTGTAACAGGTGCGGAACCGCCTCTGGGTGCAAATTCCTTTTTCACAAGCGCAATGATACAGGAACCAAGCACCAGACCGATGATCTCAGGGCGAATGTACTGAACCGGGGGAGCAGAGTGCAGTCCCAGAGCGCCGGAGGTGTCACGGAGAAAGCAGGCGATACAAAAGCCCATATTAGCGGGATTGCCAAAAAAGACAAGTAAAGCTGCAATCAGGCCGATTACAAGACCGGCAGCAGTAATGAGTGTTTTTTCATTTTTCATAGTATGTAAATCCTTTCGTTAAATTAATAAAATGATAGCATGAACAGGAAAAATCTTCCAATAGATTTGAACCCTGCAAAAGGCAGATTTATAGATACAGCCGATAAATACGGCTGACAGGTGAAGACAATTGCATTGGCGTCAGGAGTATGTTAAGATGAGATTCAATAGCATCGTGCAGCTGTGAATTCAACAGGAATTTTACAAAACAAGGAGAAACATATGAGAAAGATTTATCTGGATCAGGCCAGTACAACTTTTCCAAAGCCTGTGCAGGTGCCGGAGGCAATCTACCGGTATATGACAGAAAACGGAACCAATATTAACAGGGGAGGCTACGAGGATGCGTATTCAGCAGAAGAAATGGTTTTAGAAACCAGAGAACGGCTGTGTGAGCTGTTCCATTTTGATCAATGTGAAAATGTGATCTTTACAGCCAATATTACAACCAGTTTGAATGTGATCCTGAAAGGTTTTCTGAAACCGGGAGATCATGTTCTGGTTTCTGCAATGGAGCATAATGCTGTAATGCGGCCTCTGCGGCAGCTGGAACAGTGCGGCGTGGCATTTGACAGGATTCCCTGCAGCGAAACCGGAGAACTTCTCTTAGAAGAGATGGAACAGCTGGTAAAACCCAAAACCCGAGCGGTTGTGATGCTTCATGCTTCCAATGTATGCGGCACCATCATGCCGGCGGAACAGGTGGGGGCCTTTTGCAAACAGCATGGGCTGAAATTTATTTTGGACACGGCACAGACTGCCGGTGTGCTTCCTGTTGACATGAAGAAAATGCATATTGATGCGCTGGCTTTTACCGGGCATAAGGGGCTTCTGGGACCGCAGGGAATCGGTGGATTTCTTTGTACGGATGAGATGGCTCAGAAAATGGTACCGCTTCTTTCCGGTGGTACAGGGAGTATCTCCCATACAGAGGAAATCCCGGAATTTATGCCGGATCGATTTGAACCGGGTACGCCCAATCTTCCCGGAATTGCCGGACTTCACGCCGCGCTGGGATATTTGAAAGAAGTTGGGATTTCAAAGATTTATGAAAAAGAAATGGAGCTGACAGGAGCGTTTTTAGAGCAGATAAAAGGGCTTGAGGCTGCCGATGCATGCAGGAACAGCGGGGACGGAGACGGACGGCTGCGGATTGTCGGAAAAAGGAATCTGGAAGGACGCACGGCAGTTGTATCGGTACAGCCGCTTTTCAAGGACCCGGCTCAGGTTGCGTTTGAGCTGGAAAATCAATATGGAATCATGACCCGGGTAGGACTTCATTGTGCTCCCAGTGCGCACAAAACGCTGGGAACTTATCCCACGGGTACTATAAGATTTGCGTTTGGGCACACAAATACCCTGACCGAAGCAGAAACTGCAGCCAGGGCATTGCGAGAATTGCTGTGATCTACGGATGGAGCAGGATTGCATTTTCCTGCTTTTCGGTTACATAACCGATGATGCGGGCGCAGGGGATTGCATCCTGAAGCTGAGAAATCAGTTTGGGAGCGTCCTTTTCATTTACTGCGATCAGCAGGCCGCCTGATGTCTGGGGATCGTATAAAATATCCTGCATGGCAAGCGGGATGGAAGGATCAGCGGTTACACCGGCTTCTGCATAGTGGCGGTTGCGGTAAGCGCCTGCGGGAATCATGCCCATCTCTGCCATTTCAAATGCTTCCTTGTGGAAGGGAATGTCAGAAACCTGGAAATGAATAGTGGCATCGCTGCCCTGAGCCATTTCAAAACTGTGTCCCATCAATCCGAACCCGGTTACGTCGGTGCAGCTGTGAACGTCATATTGAACCATCAGATCACGTGCAGTTTTGTTTAATGCAGCCATTTGTTCATAGAGGCGGTTCATCAGGTTTTGATCCTGTATCATTTCGCCTTTAAATGCAGTTGTTAAGATGCCGACTCCCAGTGGTTTTGTGAGGATCAGGACATCACCGGGATGCGCTCCGGAGTTTGTCAGCACCTTTTTCGGATGCACAAAACCGGAAACGGCAAGACCGTAAAGCGGCTGTGGATTTTCAATCGTATGTCCGCCTGTGATAATGGTATCGGCTTCATAAGCTTTTTCATATCCGCCGCGCAGAATCTCCTGGGTAGCTTCTTTGTCCATATCTGAGGTCACGGACATGATATTCAGTGCCAGCCGGGGCTGTCCGCCCATGGCATATACGTCGCTCAGCGAATTTGTTGCGGCAATCTGTCCGAACAGATAAGGGTCATCTGCGATGGGCGGAAAAAAATCGACAGTTTGGACTAATGCAATATCTTCGGTGATAACATAAACCGATGCGTCATCACTTTTGTCAAAGCCTACAATCAGCCGTTCATCGTATCTGGTGGGAAAATCAGCCAGAAGTTTTGCCAGAGTACCGGCGCCTACTTTAGCTCCGCAGCCAGCGCACTGGGCAAGTTTTGTTAATTTTACTTCAGTTTCCATAAAATCTCCTTCCAAGGTAAAGCTTTCGGCAGAATTGCAAAAGAAGCCGGGTTTTGTGCAGCTGATCGATAGCAGTGCAGTTTACGGGCCGCTCGCCCCCAGTCTGCCGATGGCGTTCTTAAATATCAGGATAACAGATAAGAGAAAAAATTGCAAATTGATAGCTGCTTTCAGCATCAATACGCCCCTTGCAGACTTGTATCATAGCCTGCTTGCTGGTTTTTGCAGGTATTCTGCTGTCATGAAATGCTGAACAGTTTGGGGAGATGGAAGCTTTGTATTAAAAAGCCTGTTTGAATAACGGGCATTTCAAAAAAATAAGGAGGAAATCAGTATATGAGAATTCATAAAAAATATGGCCGTGTTTTTGCATGGCTGCTGTTGATTTGTTTGATGTTTGCCGCTTTGTCCGGCTGCGGCGGAGTGGAGATTACGATTGAGAATGTTCCGGGCTCAGGAGATGACTATTCCGTGCAGGAGGATGGGAAGTCTGCTTCAGGAAGCAGCAAGCTGGAGATCCATTTTCTGGATGTGGGACAGGGGGACAGCACCCTGATTACCTGCGATGGGCATTCGATGCTGATTGATGCGGGGAAAAATGACTGGGGAACTGAAATCCAGTCTTATCTGGAAAGCAAGGGAATTAAAAAGCTCGATTATGCTATTGGAACACATCCGGATGCAGACCACATCGGAGGCCTTGACGTGATTTTGTACAAGTTTGGTGCAGGCAGTGTTTTTATGCCGGAATTTGCCAAGGATACCAAGACGTATGATGATGTTGTGCAGGTGATAAAAAATAAAAATCTGAAGCGTCTTCAGCCGAAGGTAGGAAAGACGTATACGCTCGGCGGGGCAAAATTTACCGTTATTGCGCCGAATGCGGAGTATGGAGATCAGGCAAATGATTATTCTGTAGGCATTCTTCTGACTCATGGTAAGAAGAAATTCTTATTTACCGGAGACGCAGAGGAAGATTCAGAGGCTGATATCGTGAAAAACGGCATTTCTCTGAAAGCGGATGTGTATAAGGTGGCTCACCATGGAAGTAAAACTGCCAGCACGGAAGCACTTATGGAAGCTGTACAGCCGGAATATGCAGTTATCAGTGTCGGAGAGGGAAACCGTTACGGACATCCTCATGCGGAGGTATTAAACCGTCTGCGTTCAATGGGCGTAAAGGTGTTCCGTACAGATGAACAGGGTACGATCGTGCTGAAAAGTGATGGCAGAAAAATCACCTGGAATGCATCACCGAGCGATTCCTGGAAGGCAGGAGAACCCGGAAGTTCTTCTTCGCTTTCAGGAGATTCCTCTGGAAAAACCACATATTATATCAATACAAATACGAAGAAGTTCCACACGGCAAGCTGCCGTTATGCGCCCGAACCGAAGGCGGATAACTGTGAAAAATCTACAGAGACCATATCTGCTTTAAAGAAAAAAGGATATATTCCCTGTGGTCATTGTATTGAGGAATAGAGACATTGTTACTGTTCAGAGATTTCTGGACAGTAGGTTGTCCAAGGGACGCAAGATTTTCCTGCAGTATTGCAAAACTACGGCGGCGGAATTACAGTACTATCCTGTGAAAGGGACCATAGAGAACGCCGGCACTTAACGATCGGGCTGTCTGA
>JAUNPP010000068.1 GCA_030536685.1 Lachnospiraceae bacterium | reverse complement strand
GGCAGCGGCAGCAGCACCGCAGGCCGCGGCAGACGAGCCTAAGGCAGAGGCAGAAGAGTCCACCGCAGAAGAAAAAACTAAGGCAGAGCTGCAGTCGGCGGAAAGACCGCAAAAGCAGGCTTTTCAGGAGTATTCTTTCAGTTGGGAAAAAGAGGAAAAGCAGTCAGAGGAATAAATGCTGAGAATGGAAAGCAGGTATTAGTATCTATGAACATAAAAATAATTGTAGCATCCCATAAACCATATAAAATGCCGGATGATGTTTGTTATCTTCCATTACATGTGGGAAAAGCCGGAAAAGAGCCGATTGGGTATCGGGGTGATGATACCGGAGAGAATATATCGGAGAAAAATCCGAACTATTGTGAGCTGACAGGTCTTTACTGGGCCTGGAAGAATCTGGATGCCGATTATCTGGGTCTTGTGCATTACAGAAGGCATTTTTCAGCAAAGCCGTTTCTGCTACGATTGCTGAAAGGGAAACAGAATTGTATTTTGAATGACAAAGAGGTGCGTCGGATCTTATCCGGGACAGATATTATTCTTCCTGTAAAACGTCATTACTGGATTGAAACTCTGTATTCGCACTATTGCCATACCCATTATCCCAGGCCTTTGGATGAGACGAGAAAGATTCTTGAGGAAGATTATTCTGAGATGCTTCCTGTTTTTGATCAGGTTATGAAGCGAAAAAGCGCTCATATGTTTAATATGTATATTATGAAACGGGAATTATCCGATGCGTACTGTGAGTTTTTATTTGATGTATTGCAAAAACTCGAAAACCGCATTGATATTTCGGGATATGATGCATTTCAGGCGCGGGTTTACGGAAGAATCAGTGAACTGCTTCTGGATGTATGGATTTCATATAAGGGCTATTCTTACCGGGAACTGCCGCTTATGCATATGGAAAAGATTAACTGGTTTGCGAAGGGATGGAAGTTCCTGTACAGTAAACTGGCGCATCGATATTATTAGAGAAGGAGAACCGTGGGGATGGATTTTAACGAAAGAATGGAGGCCAGAAAGGTTTCCGAGGACGAGAAGTTTGTGGTGTATCAGTATGGACATCTGAACAGTAAAGAAAAGATGACCGGGGAACTGAAGATCAGCAACAATGAACTTCCAAGCGTCAGTACCGTGAATCTCGAGAGGGGATATACAACCCGTGCGAATGAGATGCGGATCGGCGGAAAGATTATTCTGGATCATATGATCTCAGGGGAATGGCCGGAGTTTGTTGAACTGGCTAAAAAGATTGCCGTAAAATAATTGCCGGCAGACGATTTGGTTAAAGCCCGGACAGAGACTTGAGATGAGAATGCAGAGAAAGACTGAAGCAAAGGTCTGATCAAAAAAGAGCTGTGTGAATAAAATTCACACAGCTCTTTTTTGTTATTTCAGCTTTTCCAAAGAAATCGTTTCATTATTCAGCATCTTATTTAACAGATCGATTCCGGTTTGAACGGATTTCATATCCGGTTCCATAACATAGGTTCTGATACCCTTTGTCATGCTGGCTTCAAAAGTATAAAGGTTTGAACCGCTGAACTGGTAATTTTCAATGTCCCAGGAGGGCATGTCCTTTAGCTGCATCTGTATCAGCTTCTGAACCTCTTTACTGGTCATATTGGTCTGTACGCTGGTCTCGGCTGCTGAGAGGATGCTATTGTAGTTGGCAATCGTGCCAAAGCTCATAAGCTCTTTCAGCATGGCGCGGATAACACGAATCTGGTTGGAGACACGGTCATTATCGCCGCCTGCCAGCATTTTACGGCTTCTCATAAAGTAGAGAGCCATTTTACCGTTCATGTGGTTGGTACCTTCTTTGATCTTATATTTGCCGTCAAGAGTGGTAAATGCGACCGGTGAATAAACATCAACGCCATCCATTGCATCAATAATATCAACAGTGGCAGAGAAATTTACCCGGGCGTAATAGTTGATTTCAATATTCAGCAGATTTTCCAGGGTAGCGATCGACTCATTGATACCGTACATGCCGGAGTGGGTGAGTTTATCTTTTTCCCCGCTGATAGGGATGGTTAGGTAATAATCTCTTGGAATTCCAAGGAGCAGAACCTGGTGTGTTGTGGGATTTACCGCAACAAGCATGTTGGCGTCGGTACGCGATTTTACGGTGACCTCGCCACGGGCATCAATACCGCTGATATATACGATAAAGCAGTCCTTTGTGACATCTGCCACTGCGCTGGAGGCCAGTTTTTCCTCGGAAACCAGGTGGAAGGTCTTCAGAACTCTCGTTTTACTGTCGAAGTCTTTATGAGAAGTTTTGAAAAAGTCACGGTATGCTTCATTGAAAATAATGGCATCCGCATCTCCATAGTAAATACCGTCGGCCAGATAACCATACTGGCTGTAAGGGTCGATCCTGGGCGAGACGCCGGTTTCTTTTTTGATCGCCTGACAGCTGTTTTCGATAATTTCCTCATCGTAGGATTTGTTGTATCCGAAAACGCCGTTTTTGATATCGTTCAGAGATTGCGCCTTGCTGTCTTTCATAACAACGACCGATACGGCAATTGTTTCTTTTTCTGTACCTGTTACATTGTCGATTGCCAGATTTCCCCGATTAATAAAAGCGCTGCCTGCAAACAGTACAGCGCTGAGTACTAAACTAAGGAAACGTCCGAAAAATCTGGAAAAACGGCTTTTTCTTGAAAAAATCAATAAAGAACACAGTACAACCAGCAGAGACAGAAGCACAATACCTGCTGCCAGAAAATGAATCGGCAGATAGTTGTATGCCAGAAACAGAAGAAGAACGGAAGCGCAAAACTGCAGGAAAAGGATAAAACGATATCCTTTTGCAGGGGGCAGTTTTTTGCCGGTTCTTTTTCCTGATGCAGTTGTTGACGAGGTCCTTTTCTGTGATGAATCTGAAGCCATAGCCTCCTCCTTATCAGAATTTTATTACATCTGAATGTTCAGAACATTACATCTGAGTGTTCAAAGCATTACATCTGAATGTCCAGAAGCTCCTGAGGACGGTCGATTACGCGGTCAGGGTTAAATGCTTCCAGTTCCTCGCGGGTGCGGAAGCCCCATGTGACGCCTACGGTGTACATGCCTGCTGCCAGGCCTGTTTTCATATCCGTGTTGGTGTCACCTACATAAACGCATTCCTCCGGCGTCACTCCAAGGTGCTCTGCGATGTGCAGTGCGCCGTCCGGTTCCGGTTTGCGGGGGAAGCCTGAGCCTTCGCCGAGAATAAAATCAAACATGTTTTTTCCATAGACCTTTTTGATGACTGCCTCGGCATATGTTTGGGCTTTATTGGTGCAGATTGCCAGCAAAACACCGTATTCCCGCAGATCTTCCAGAGTCTCCGTCAGATTTGCAAACGGTTTTACGTGATAAGTACAGCCCTTTTTAAATTCTTCCCAGTAAATTTCAAGAGCTTCATCTAAATGGGAGGCAGTGATATCCCCTGCGTCCCTCAGACAGCGTTTTACCATATGACGGGCACCGTCACCGGCATAATATTTAAAATTATCTACCGGCATTTCACGAAGTCCAAGACGTCTCATAACCCGGTTTGTTGTGTAAGCAAGGGATTCCAACGTATCTACCGCGGTTCCATCCAGGTCAAAAATTACCAGTCGTATCATGGTTAGTTATCCTCCTGATTCTTTGAATCTTCACTGTTTTCCGGTAAGGGAAGGAGCAGACGGATTCGTTCAATTCTGTTTTTATCAAGTGATTCTACTGTAAAGGTATAAGCTCCATCCTGAACAGTTTCGTTAGCCTCAGGAAGACGATCCAGCAGACCAATAATCAGTCCGCCCAATGAGTCATAATCCTCGGACTGGAGATCCAGCCCCAGAGCGTCATTTAAATCATCCAGATGGATGGAAGCATCAATGGAATATTCGCGGTCGGAAATCTGCTTGATATCATTCAGCTCATCCGCATCATATTCATCCCGGATTTCTCCTACGATTTCTTCAATTAGATCTTCCAGTGTAACAAGACCTGCAGTTGCACCATATTCATCCAGTACAATTGCCATGGCAATGGAATTATTCTTCATGTCCATGAACAGTTCGGAGGTCTTTTTAAATTCATAGGTATAATATGCTTCACGCATATAATCCCGAACTTTGAAGTCTTCCGTTTTGCCAATTAAGATCAGATCCTTGATGTTCAGGATACCGATCACATTGTCGGTAGTATCTTCAAATACCGGCATACGGGTATACATCTGTGTGCGGATAGCAGATAAAACATCTTCATATCCGGCATCGACATCTATAAACTGCATGTCAATACGGGGAACCATAATATCTTTTGCACAGGAATCGTCAAAATCAAATACATTGTTGATCATGCGGCGTTCTTCGCTTTCAATCACACCTTCTTCATGACTGACGTCCATGATGACACGCAGCTCTTCTTCTGTGTAGGCATCTTCTTTGCGGTTCATATCAATATGTAGGATCCACATAAATCCGCGAACCAGAAGGTTTACGATAAAAATAGCAGGTGTCAGAATTTTCATTAAAGTATAAATAATTCCGGCGTAAAGCATGGATAATTTTTCAGCATGCACTGAGGCAAGGTTTTTCGGTGAAATCTCTCCGAAGACGAGAATACAGAGAGTCAGGATACCGGTAGCAATACCTGCACCTGCACTTCCCAGAAGCTTCGTAGCAAGCAGCGTTGCCAGAGAGGAAGATGTAAGGTTTACAATATTGTTCCCGATAAGGATAGCGCTCAGCATCTTGTCCTGTTCATCCAGAATCTTTAAAACAGTACCGGCTCTCCGGTTGCCATCCTCGGCAAGGGAACGGATACGAATTCTGTTAACAGTCATAAGCGCGGTTTCCGCAGAAGAGAAAAATGCGGAAAGAATCAGTAAAAGTATCAGTATAAGCAACTGTATGGCGTCACTTGGCTCCAAAAAAAATCAACTCCTATTATAAATATTTCTTAATGATACAAGTAATACAGATTTTACCGTATAGAATCCCAAAAGTCAAGTAGATAACGAGTTTTGCTTTACAGTAGATAACGAGTTTTGCTTTACATCCTACTTTACAAATCTTGCTGTCTGTGTGTATAATAGAAGTTATGCTAAGTGTATATAGAGAGGAGATTCTGATGGCAAACGAAGAAAAAGTGTGCGGCAGCAAGAATTGTGAAAGTGAAAATAAAGAAGAAAAGGTTAGCAGAAATTTTATAGAACAGGCAATAGATAAAGATCTGGCAGAGGGAGTTTACGACCATGTACAGACCAGATTTCCTCCGGAACCGAACGGATATCTGCATATCGGACATGCAAAGTCTATTATTTTGAATTATGGTCTGGCTAAGAAATATAATGGTAAATTCAATATGCGTTTTGATGATACCAATCCTATGAAGGAAGATGTGGAGTTTGTAAACTCCATTAAGGAAGATATTGCATGGCTCGGAGCAGACTGGGAAGACAGATTGTTCTTTGCATCCGATTATTTTGATAAAATGTATGAATGCGCAGTTAAACTGATCAAAAAAGGAAAGGCTTACGTTTGTGACCTGACTCCTGAAGAAATCCGTGAATACCGCGGAACCTTAAAGGAAGCCGGCAAAAACAGCCCCTATCGTGACAGAAGCGTTGAAGAAAACCTGAAACTGTTCGAAGGCATGAAGAACGGCGAATGCAAAGATGGAGAACGTGTTCTGCGTGCAAAGATTGATATGGCATCTCCCAATATGAACATGAGAGATCCGATCCTTTACCGTGTGGCACATATTACGCATCACAATACAGGGGATAAATGGTGCATTTATCCGATGTATGATTTTGCACATCCGATTGAAGATGCAATTGAACATATTACTCATTCAATTTGTACATTGGAATTTGAAGACCACAGACCGCTGTATGACTGGGTTGTACGGGAATGTGAATTTGAAGCTCCGCCGAGACAGATTGAATTTGCCAAGATGTATCTGAATAATGTAGTAACCGGCAAACGCTATATCAAGAAGCTGGTTCAGGATGGAATTGCAGACGGATGGGACGATCCCAGACTGGTAACGATCAGCGGTCTGCGCCGCAGAGGCTTTACACCGGATTCCATCCGCATGTTTGTAGAGATGGCTGGTATCTCCAAGGCACATTCTACCTGTGAATATTCCATGCTGGAATACTGCCTGCGTGACGATTTAAAACCCAAAGCCAACCGTGTTATGGCAGTGCTTGATCCTTTAAAAGTGGTAATTGACAATTATCCCGAAGGACAGATTGAATATCTGGAAGCGCCCAACAATACTGAAAATCCTGAGCTGGGTACCAGAAAGGTTCCCTTCTCAAGAGAAATCTATATTGAACGCGATGATTTTATGGAAGAACCCATCAAAAAATATTACCGTATGTTCCCCGGCAATGAAGTACGTCTGATGAACGCTTATTTTGTAACCTGCAACAGCTGCGTAAAGGATGAAAACGGCAATATCACAGAGCTTCACTGCACTTATGATCCCGCTTCCCGCGGCGGCAACAGCCCTGACGGAAGAAAAGTAAGAGGAACAATCCACTGGGTAGCAGCTCCCACAGCCGTAAAAGCAACCTGGCGTAAATTTGACAATATCGCAGACGTAAGCTCAGGAGCCATTTACGATGAAAACGGCAATCTGAATGTAAATATGAACTCCAAACTGGAATATGAATGTCTGGTAGAGCCTTCGCTGAAAGAAGCAAAAGCATTCGAC
This sequence comes from Lachnospiraceae bacterium, assembly GCA_030536685.1. Taxonomy (GTDB): domain Bacteria; phylum Bacillota; class Clostridia; order Lachnospirales; family Lachnospiraceae; genus TWA4. Next base: position 10,998 of record JAUNPP010000068.1, on the reverse strand, counting down.
AAATTCCAGTTTGTAAGAAAAGGCTATTTCTGTGTGGACTATAAAGACACAACACCGGAAAGACTGGTATTTAACCGGATTGTATCGATGAAGTCATCTTTTAAACTGCCGAAATAAAGAAACGGAATTTTGGGGTTTCTGGACAGAGATAAGAATGTCCAGGTGACGCAGGCAGAATATCCAAGTGACGCAGGCAGGCAATGATACGAAGTCTGACCGGGGCCAGGGGGTGCGAGCACCCAATACGCCCCTTGCAGACTTGTATCATTGCCTGCCTGCCGGTTTTCGCTGAAAAAGGAAAAAGTATTGGTGAGATTTAATTGGTGATATTTCAAAATTATAGAATTTGAATAACGGACATTTGGCTTCGGAATGCTTTATTTACAGGCATTTCGGAGCTTTTGTTTTCTCCCGTGAGATTGAAATGAGATGCGGGTTTGAGATGCGTTCCATATATTCCACAGAGGAAATCCTTTTTGAAATTCCTGTCAAACTGTGATACTATTTCCGTACGGAAAAGTACCCATGACAGGGTGGTAGCCTCCCGGGCTTAATGACCGGTGTTCCGGATTTTACCGAATAGTGTTTACTGATGATAGTGGATTCCTTTAAGCGATGCCTCATATCTTTTTATGGATCACTTTTCCGGTGTAATCTTTGATTCGCACCTGTGATATCCATTTACCTGAATTATCTTTTGTTACTGACAAATCACATCATTCCTTTCTTGGAGCGTTCTAAGCTCCGGAGTCTGTGAGCTTATTTGCCAGAAAAAGGAACAAATCAATTACTATCTGGACATTTTACTGGATAGGGAGTTAAGCGACAGGATTGATTTCCTGTTAGAGAAAAGTATAGAGGTAAAACACCTTGAAGAGCGAATGGGAAAATATAGACGAGACAATGACCTACTCACAGTAAAAGATACGATTCTTGCAGAAGGAAGAAATACGAATGCAGAGAAATTCATTTATACAGATGTCGAAGCTGACGAACGTAAAAGGCAGGATTACTTATATATCCAGCAGAGCAAAGCAGGAAAATCTCTATGCAGTCTACTGGCTGCCCTGCTAAGTAAATTTATATTGAAGTGATGTTTTGGATGAGGTAAAATCTACTTGGGAGAGTTAAACGAATTTGAAGTTTCTTGATGAATAAGATATGAGACATTAAGTGTCCCATCAAATAAAATAGGGCATTGCTCGCTTTGTGTCCTGTATTTTTCACTGGGTTGCAGATATGATGTTTTTCAAGGAGGTTTGAAATATGAATCAAATAAAGATTGGAGAGTTCTTGAAAGAACTTCGTAAAGAGAAAGCGATTACTCAAGAGCAACTTGCAGAACGATTTAATGTATCTCGGAGGTCTGTATCAAGATGGGAAACAGGTAATAATCTGCCTGATTTAGATACACTAATTGAGATGGCAGATTACTATGAGATTGATTTGCGAGAATTATTGGATGGAGAAAGGAAAAGCGAGAGAATGAATGAAGAAATAAAAGAAACCGTATTAAAAGTTGCTGAATATACTATCAAAGAAAAAGACGTCAAAAGAAAGAAACTGAATAAGTGCTTTATTATAGGGGGTATTTGCTTTTTACTTGTTATTTTAAATCATCAATTTGGAATACTGACACTGATTTTTAATAATCCGATAGACGATTTTATGGCAGGAGCATTGACCAGTTTGGGTATCCTTTTTGAGTTTATTGGTTTTTATAATAACAATCATGAGGTTAGTTTGAAACAAAGAAAACAAGAATTATTGATGCGAAAAAATCTGTAGTAAAAGGTGCGTGAAATTTCAGTTTGCAGGGATAAAATATAAAATTGCAAGGGAGAACATGACATGGATTTAACATATAAAAGAGCAACGCCTGACGATATAGAAATATTGACAGAGACAAGAATCGAGGTATTACGAGCAGCCAATAAACTTTCTTCTGATACTGATATGAGTGAAGTAGAGCGACAATCTTATAGTTACTATAAAAAATCCCTTTATGATGGTTCACATATTGCGTATTTGGTTTTTGATGGGAAGCGATTTGTTGGAGCTGGTGGGGTTAGTTTTTTTCAAGTAATGCCTACTTATCATAATCCAAGCGGAAATAAAGCTTATATAATGAATATGTATACTAAGCCGGAGTACAGAAGAAAGGGCATTGCAATTAAAATGTTAGATATGTTGATTAAAGATAGTAAGAATAGAGGCGTTACAGCTATTTCTTTAGAGGCGACAGATTTGGGACGATCATTATATGAAAAGTATGGGTTTGTAAAAATGAATGATGAAATGGAACTGCAAAAGTAACAATTTACAGTTTTTTCGATCTGGAAAGCATGAAGTTGTGTTATATTGCGAAAAAAGGATTGCGTCCCGAAGGTGTTTATGTTCGTCAGGGGTATTTTTTGTTCTAACTACAAATACAGTTATTCGGTGTATGATTAAAGAAACGGATGGTAATCACTTTGAGAAAATGCGATCTTTGGAACAAAATTTAACTTTTGAATATGCAAAAACAACACAGGTTCATTCACAGAAAGATGTACTGGAAGAAAAGGTAATTACTTTGACAAAGGAACGGGGCTTTGTTACACGAAAAGAAGTTGAAATATTTCCTGGTATCAGTCAGTCATCATGCGGGCGTTTGTTGAAGAAAATGATAGAAAATGGGCAGATTGTTCAGGAAGGCAAGGGGAAAAGCACCCACTACTGCCTCCCTAAGTAATATGTAGAGAAAACGAGGATTTCACTGTTCAATATTATTTTTTTGTTTTTTCTTTAACTTTTTCTGCCAGAAACCAGAAGATCACTGTCAGCAGCAGGAAACCACCATATACAACAACGGTCGGCAGGTCGCCCAGCCGAAATCCCATAACCGCCGGAATAATCCCATAAGCAGCCAAAGCCAGCAAAATCCCGGCAGCAATCGTAGTAAAATCACCCTGAGAAGTATCAAGCTCCTGATGCTCTGCATTACTGCAGGAATGGCAAGCCTCCTTAAGCTCCTCAATCCGCTCCTCATGCTCCGCCGGACTCAGATTGCAATCCGCATCAATGTCCAAATCCTGCACCAGATCTAAATCACAATCCGCACCAATCTCCGAATCCACATCAACATCTGTTTCCAACCCCATATCAGTATCAACATCCGTATCCATATCCGTATCAGCCCCCATATCAACATCCCAATCCCGGTTCACACCCATCTTACCATCACGTACAAAATCTCTCATATTTAAAAATCCCCCTTAAAAAAGCATCCAAAAGCAACCGATAAAGTTTTAAAATTCAGCAGCTCATCAAAAAATATCCCCAAAGAAACCATACGCCTCCATCCCCCCAAGGAGTTTACCGGTTCATGGCAGATAAAAACCGCGAAACCCAGCTGTCAGGGCATCATACAGGTCCCGTAAGGGGACATTGCGGCAGCCGTCCCCCAAGGGACCTGTATGATGCCCTGACAGCGTCCCCTGGACACTCCATCTGCCCCCAACCCCAAAACTCCTTTCATTGTACCTTTTTTTATCTTTCTCTGCAACTGTCAAAATTTTTCTCCTTTAACTTGAATGAATGAGAAAATTCCATTATAATTGAGTATACTGTGTAGAAATATCTGCTCAATTTAAAAATGTCGCCGTAGTTATTGCGAAAAGACATTTCTGTGTACAGATAAAGGAGGATTTGATATGTTTATTACACGCGAAGCCGATTATGGGATTCGTACAGTGCGCGCGTTGGCATCCGGTGAGAAACTGAATATTTCCGCAATATGCGAAAAGGAGGAAATTCCACGTCAGTTTGCATATAAGATTTTAAAAAAATTAAGTTATGCGGGAATTGTTTCCATTATCCGGGGTGTGAATGGGGGGTATGTGCTGAATGCAAAACCGGATGAGCTGACATTATTTGATATTGTTTCAGTGATAGATAGGGATTTATTTATTAATAAGTGTATCGATCTGAACTATGACTGTGAACGAAACCACGGGGGAAGTGCATGCCGTGTTCATGGAGAGCTGATGCGGATTCAGAATATTATGGAGCTGGAACTGAAAAAAACACCGCTTAGCAAGCTGATATAGGTATGGAAAATCATAATTCTGCGCAAAATAGGAGAAGTGTTCGAAGAAGATTCGGACGCTTCTTTTTCTGTAGCAGGAGCTTTCTATAGCAAAAACGGAAAATCTGATCTTTCATCAGAAGAATAAAACATCAGGAGGGCAAAATTATGTGGGGACTGATTCTTGCAATGCTGTCGGGGGCGCTTATGAGTGTTCAGGGAGTGTTTAATACGGAAGTGACGAAACAAAGCGGGATATGGACGGCGGCGGGGTTTGTGCAGCTGACGGCGTTTCTCTACTGTGTGGCTGCGTGGTTCATGAGCGGCCGGGAGAAGGGGATAGAAGCAATCTTCAGGACAGAGCCCAAATATATGCTTTTAGGGGGTGTGATGGGCGCGCTGATCACATATACGGTGATTCGGAGCATGGATAGCCTGGGACCGGCGGCAGCAGTGATGATCATTGTGATTACCCAGCTGCTGGTGGCTTATCTGATTGAAGTGTTTGGTCTGTTCGGCGTGGAAAAAGCGGGCTTTGAATGGCGCAAGGCTGTTGGAGCGGCAGTTGCTGTTGCGGGAATCTGGCTGTTCAAAAAATAAAAAGCCTTCGAAATGCTCTTCACCAGTAGATTTTTGTAAAAACGCATGTTAGAATAAAATAACAGTGAAAATTTTAATTATAACATGTTTTCTGGGAGGAAAAAAATGAGCTTGCTGACAATTATTATGCCGGTATATAATGCGCAGGATACGCTGCCTGCTGCATTAAACGGGGTTTTAAACCAGACGTATAAAAATCTGGAAATCCTGCTGGTGAATGATGGTTCTACAGACGGAATCGGACAGCTGCTAAAGCGAATGTCAGAGCAGGATGAGCGGATTCAGGTTATTACGCAAAAGCACGCCGGCTCCGCTTCTGCCCGCAATGCAGCGCTTCAGCTGGCAACCGGAAGTTTTGTCTATTTTGCAGATGCAGATGATATTATGGCGCCGGAGGCGGCGCGGATCATGGTAGAGAGAATGGTAAATCCGGGTACGGATCTGCTGACCTTTGGCTACCGGGAAATCAACCGGAGAACAGGAGCAGTAAAGGAAGTAACAGCTCCTGAAGGGCGCTTTTCCGGAGAACAGGTTCGTTCCGATTATACGAAGTGGACGGCAGATTCCCCATGCAAGGTGCTTGGCTCCTGCTGGAACAAGTGTTTTCGAATGGATCTGATCAAGGAGTACGGGGTGGTATTTCCGGATTTAAAGCGCAATGAAGAGGAAGTTTTCATTATGCGCTATATAGAGCATGTGCAGGATATTTACAATATACCGAATATGCTTTATGATTTTTATCCGATCGGGCTGAGACAGGCCTGGGAGCGTCTGCCGGATAATTTCTGTGAAGAGGTGGATAAATTCCGAAAGGAGCGTCTTGCCTATGCCCGAAAGTGGTATTGCGATACTCCGAAAACAAGAGAATTTATAGCCAGGGAATACTGGGGAAAGATGATTTTGGGGCTTCGCCTGTGCTTTAACCCTGACCCGAAGAAAAAGAAGAAATATGGTGAATTTGCCAGAAGAAGTAAGATTCTGATGCGTGGCCTCGACAGCATCGGAAATGTTCCCGCGTCCATAACCGGCAGCAATATCTATAAGCTTCTGAAAAAGGGAATTACGCCTGTGGCCTGGCTTCTGATAAAGCGAAGCAGCCGCAGATGAAAGCAGTCACACTGCATAGCTACATAATCGCATAAAAGGACTGTAACAGAAAAAGAAGATGAAATTCTGTTACAGTCCTTTTTATAAACAGCGTAAAAGTGAAAAGTCTTTCTATAAACAGAATAAGAGGAAAAATCCTTTTATTCTACAGAAGCTCCTTTGATTTCAATCCACAGGTCGTTCATTTTAGAATCGCCTTCTGTTCCGAGTGTGTGGAAAATACTGCACTTGTCAAGAATCTTTTCGTCAGGGAAAACTGCAGGGTTTTCGAGCAGTTCTTTATCCATTAAATCCTGTGCTCCGGTATTAGGAGTAGAATAGGTAATATATTCAAAATTTTTCAGAGCAATTTCCGGTTTGTTAAGGAAGTTGATCCATGCTTCGGCATTTTCCTTATTTTCAGCGTTGGCAGGGATAACCCAGGAGTCGATAAAGAAGTTAGAGCCTTCTTCGGGGACTGCATAGGCAAGGTCGGGATTTTCCTCCTGCATTGCAAGAACTTCTCCTGAATAGCACATGGCCATGGCTGCTGAGCCGGAGATCATCAGATCCTTGATCTGATCCATAACATAGCTCTGAACCAGGCTTTTTTCTTCAATCAGCATGTCAGTTGCCTTGCGAAGTACTGCATCATCAGTTGTGTTGATATCAGCGCCGAGCAGACGCAGAGGCGCTACAAAGGCATCACGAACACTATTGTACATCAGAATATTTTTTGCATAGTTTTTATCCCACAGGATATTCCAGCTGGTAACGGGTTCCTTTACCATTGTTTTATTGTAGACAATTCCGAGCGTGCCAAAGGTGTAGGGGACGGAATATTTATTTTCCGGGTCGAAATCTTTGGAGCCGTCCATGATCGTTTTGCTGAGGTATTTCATGTTTGGAATATTATCAAAATTGATTTCCTGCAGCAGATCATTTTTAATCATTTTTTCAATCATGTAATCAGAGGGGCAGATGGCATCGTAGGAAACGCCGCCGGCTTCGATTACGGGATACATTTCTTCGTTGGTTTCAAACATATCGTAGACAACTTCGATTCCGGTTTCTTCCTCAAACATTTTGATGACTTCTTCATCAATGTATTCTCCCCAGTTGTAGACCTTTACCTGGCCTTTCGAGCCGGGTTTGCTGCCATTTTTACTGTCGGAGGAATTACCGCAGCCGGTTACGAGAGTGAGCGCCATAATAAGGGCCAGAGAGAGTGAAATAATTTTTTTCATATGCGTTTCTCCTAATATTGTTGAGTTTGCCAAATCAGCGTTTAGCTTTGCCAGCTTTTTTGCTTTTGTCAGCATTTTAGATTTTGCCGGTGTTTAGCTTTTGTCAGCTTTTTTGCTTTTTCGGCAGGTTCATGATGATAAGCAGCAGTAAAACAGCTGCGAACATGATGGTTGACAGTGCATAGAGGTTGGGTTTGATCCCTTTTCTGAGTTCGGAATAAACCAGCGTGGAAATCGTGTTGATACCGGCTCCTTTGGTAAAATGAGTGATGATAAAATCATCAAGGGACATGGTAAAGGCCAGCAGAAATCCTGAAAGGATTCCCGGCATGATATCCGGCAGCACGATTTTTACAAATGCATAGGGGCGGCTTGCGCCAAGGTCCAGTGCGGCTTCGTAGATACTTGGCTCCAGCTGTTTGATTCGGGGCATAACGCTTAAAATAACATAGGGAATATTAAAGGTTATATGCGCAAGAATAACAGTCTGCATACTTAAAGTAAAGCCAAATGCCATGAAGCACAGCATCAGGGAGATACCGGTTACGATATCTGCGTTCAGCATGGGAATATTGGTGATTCCCATAACGATGGTGCGGGGGAGTTTTTGCATATTGTTGATGCCCAGACAGGCTGCAGTTCCGATTACTGTAGCAGTAAAGGCAGAAATCAAAGCGATGATCAGTGTATTCTGCAGGGCAGAAAGAATGATATCGCTGTTTAACAGATTTTCATACCACTTCAGGGTAAATCCTCCCCAGCTTGACATATATTTTGATTCATTAAAAGAAAGAACCACTAATGCTGCAATTGGAACATACAGAAAAATAAAAATTACAGCAAGATAAACCTTTTGACATATATTTTTCATTAGATTGCAGTACCATTTCCTTCCTTATCATATTTGGCAATCAGGAACATGCTGAACAGGATGAAGATCATCAGGATCAGTGAAAGGCCGGAGCCCAGATTCCAGTTTGCTGTAAAAGTAAATTCCTGATTGATGACATTACCGATCAAAAGAATCATACCGCCGCCCAGAATATCCGAAATAACGAAGGTTGTCAGTGCGGGGACGAAAACCATGGTAATACCACTGATGATACCGGGGACACTGAGGGGCAGAAGCACATGGATAAAGGTCTGCAGCCAGGTTGCTCCGAGATCAGAAGCAGCATCGATTACGTCATCGTTAATTTTTACCATAACATTGTAAAGCGGTAAAACCATAAATGGCAGATAGTTATACACCATACCGAATACAATCGCTGTATTTGTGTTGATAATATTAACAGTCGGCAGTCCGAGTGTGGATAACAGGGTATTTAATAAGCCGTTGCGGTTCAAAATAACCTGCCATGCCATAGTACGCAGCAAAGCATTCATCCACATGGGAAGAATGAAAATAAAAATCATCAGTCCGCTGCGCCCGGCTTTGCTCATTCCTTTTAAAATCATGGCAAGAGGATAAGAAAGCAGCAGGCAGATCCCGGTACAGATGAGAGAGAGCTTCAGTGAGCGGCCGAGCGCCGCAAGCCGCTGAGGCTCTGTGATATTCAGCACATTTTCAAGTGTAAAAGCTCCTGCCTCATTCGTGAGTCCGTAATACAGTACAAGCAGCAGCGGGATTACGATAAAACCGGTCATCCAGAGCAGGTAAGGTCCTGCGGCAAGCTGTTTACGCATCGACACTCACCGCCTTCTCATCGGCAAATTCCGGTTTGTTCATGATCTGAATGTTCTCCGGTTTTACCTGAATCCCTACCTCAGCGCCAACGGGGTAGCAGAGCGTGGACTGAACCAGCCATTCAAATCCGCCGGCCATAACTTCCATCTCATAATGGACGCCCTTGAAGATCAGGCTGGTAACGCGGCCTGTAAGGAAGCCATTTTCCGGGTTGGTTGAAAGTTCAACATCCTCCGGGCGAATCACAACATCGACCGGTTTGTTTGTTCCAAAGCCTGCATCGACACAGCGGATCTTCTGTCCGCAGATCTGTACGGCGTAATCCTCGATCATCAGACCGTCAATAATGTTGCTGTCACCGATAAAGTCGGCAACAAAGGCATTTTCCGGTTCATTGTAAATATTTTCCGGAGTTCCCATCTGCTGAATATAGCCCTGATTCATGACAACGATGGTATCGGACATCGTCAGAGCCTCTTCCTGGTCATGGGTAACGTAAACAAAGGTAATTCCCAGTTCATTTTTCAGCCGGATCAGCTCGTACTGCATATCCTGTCGGAGTTTCAGGTCAAGAGCGCCCAACGGTTCATCCAGGAGAAGTACGCGGGGCTCATTTACGATTGCGCGGGCAATTGCGATACGCTGCTGCTGGCCGCCTGAAAGAGCGGTCACTTCACGTTTTTCATATCCGTCAAGGTTTACCAGCTTCAGTGCGTAGCGAATCTTATCGCGGATGTAATCCTTTGATTTTCTCTTGATCTTTAATCCAAAAGCAATATTTTCTTCAATATTCATGTGAGGAAATAGTGCATACTTCTGAAATACGGTGTTTAACTGACGTTTATTGGGCGGAAGAGAGGTGATATCCTTTCCGTCAAAAAATACTTTTCCCTTATCCGGCGTTACAAATCCGCCGAGAATACGGAGTGTTGTGGATTTACCACAGCCGCTGGGACCTAATAATGTGAGAAATTCATTCTCCCTGATATTGAGATTCAAATCATCCAGAACAATAGAACCGTCAAATGACTGGCTGATGTTCTGAAGACGGATGAGAGGCTCCTGCATGTCCTTATCCTCCTGTGTATAAAAATTCTGTGATGTGATATCTGTCGGCTGTCAGCCCGGAATCCGTTTTTCGGACTCCTTTGTATGATCAAAAACTGGGGGGAGTGCTGACCCAGATCAGTGAGGCCCCTGTTTTTGTGGTGATGTAATGTGTTTTTTCGGGAATAAAATAGAAGGATTCCCCCTTTTTTACCCGATAAGAACAGCTGCCGATATGCAGTGTCAGACTTCCCGACAGGACATATCCGAATTCCTCCCCCTCGTGAGGATTGTCAGGCAGACTGGAGCCGCCTGCAAGCAGGGTCATCCGAATCGGTTCCATTGCATGCTTCTGGGCATTGGGAATAATCCACTGAATGGAATTATTCAGTTCCTGATCCTGTTTTTCAAAATAGTCTGTGCGGGAAAAAACAACCTGTTCTTCGTGGGTTTCATGAAAGAAATCAGCCAGGCTGGTTCCCAGACACTGTAAAATGTCATTCAGTGTGGCAATGGAAGGAGACGTCAGATCCCGCTCAAGCTGGGAAATGAAGCTTTTTGAGAGCTCCGTCCGATTTGCCAGTTCCTCCTGTGTCAGTCCTTTCTGAATTCGGAGGTCTTTAATTTTGTTACCGATATTCATAAAATTAACGGCCCGCAGGGACCGTCCTCCTTTTAATACTACAGAAACTGAAGTCCGTATATCACTGCATAAATGACTAAGCGGATGATATCATCCATACAATGAAATTACTGGATTAAAAGTTCAGTAATACTGTGGTTTAGTAATACTGTATTTTCAGTACAGATGAAATTATATCACAGGATTTTTGGTTGTCAATAAGAAATTGGGGGAGCTGCGGGATTTTGGGACGGAAGTGGGGGAGGGACGCGGTGGAGGCAGGATAGGAGTCTGACCGGGGCTAGGGGGTGCGAGCACCCAATACGCCCCTTGCAGACTCCTATCCTGCCTCCAACGCTGGGCTTTTCTGGATTTACGTTCCGTCATAAAATCTTGCAGCTTTTTGGAGGGGAGGATGGATGGTTTGTTTTTTGGTTTGGAAGAAAATTGTTGAAAATGTAGTTTTAATTATAAAAATTAAAATTATTGAAAAAAATTTAATTTTTCTGTTGACAAACGTTCGGAAATCGTATATACTCTAAAACGTGCCAAGGAGAGATACAAAATCAGCTCCGAAACAGGTTCGCAGATGTGGCGGAATTGGCATACGCGCATGATTCAGGTTCATGTCCGGGTTAAC
>JAUNPP010000067.1 GCA_030536685.1 Lachnospiraceae bacterium | reverse complement strand
CCAGTCCTTTCGTGCTTGTCTTTCAATTATTATTATAGAAAGCAAAATAACGCCCAAAAGAGCTATCAATACTCCCAATGCACTCTTTTTTTCTAATGTGCATGTTCTTAGATAAGCACTATACCAGGTTGAAAAAGAAATTCCACGAAAAGCCGTTCCTATTAACATAAATCCATATAGAAGAAAATAAGAAGGCAGTAAGAGCATAATCTTAAATCGCACTTTAAATGTTGAGATTGCCGCTGCAAAAACATTCAATATCCCAGATACAAAAGCAAACCATACAATTCCAAATAAACCATATATAAAAGGCGCTTTAATATAAAGATCACACCACAGGTACCTCCTTACTCCTTCTATATATACTTCCTGATACATATCTACATTACTATTATCTGCAATTGCATTTAGTGGAAATGAAAGCAATGTTAATACATATTCCATCAAAAGCGGCAATAGAAAAACGAAAAAAGAAGCTAAAAAAATTGCAATCATCTTACTTCGAAAATAATATTTTACCCCTGTTTTCGATACCATGAAAACAATTTCATTAGAGTCTCGGTCTTCTGCGAAAGAAAATGCAGCAGGTAAGGCAACAAAAATCGGATAGAGCTGCATAAAATAGAACCCTGAAGGACCACTATCATCTGCCAGAAGAAGAATTTTAACCGGTTCATACATGGAAATCACATCTCTTCCACTATAAGCAAATACATTACTTATGAAATTAATGAGTGCAAATGTCCATACAAGTGTAACTGCAATCATTGCATTTCTTTTTTGAAGAATAATTCCTACTTGTGCGAATACCAATCTGAAAAACATTGAATCATCCCCTTTCAAAATCTACTATCACAAAAAACAAGATTGACCAGAAAAATCTACTATACTTACTTTATCAATTCCTGATATCTACTATCCAGTCATATTTTTTTAAGATATAGTTTGTTGTGGTCAATCTTGTTTCAGTTATTATTTACCATCGTATGTTACTACAGCATTTGCTGCATAAGAAGGATGATTACCTCTAAATCGGAAATAAACATTCCGAGTATTCATATAAGTTTCCTTAATCTTAATCGGTAATGCTATTGTACTCGTTTCATACAATGTTTCAACATTTGAAATATCTGTACCTGCTGAATTTTCTACCACCACCTGTATTCTTGTAAAGGTATCTTTAGACCCATCAATTGGATATACCGTTATGCACCGAGCTTCTACAGTAGAATATTTTAAGCTACGAGTGGCAGAATACCTAGTTGACCATACTTGATTTTTATCTAGAAATAGTGTTACCCTTGTAGGCGCAGCCATTGATATACTTCCCATAAATAACATGACAATCAATATACCTGATACCATAGAATGTATCTTTTTTTTCTTTTTATCCATCATAATCTCCTAATTTTAATTTCCAGAATAATATACGTTTGCTTCAGCTGTGTATATCGGATTATTGCCACGAAAATGTACGTTAACTGATACCAAATTCAAATACCCTTCTTTTATTTTTAACGGTGTTGTCTTCGTTGCATTTTCATATAACACCGTAGAAGCACATAAATCTTTCCCTGTTGGAGTTCTTATTATAGCTTGAATTCGAGTATATGTATCCTCACCGCCTTCAGGTGGGTATACTGCGTAACATCTAACAGATACATAATCTACTGTTCGTGTACGAGTTGCACCATATCCTATTGTCCATTCCTGATTTTTCTTCAAAAATATCGTTTTTGTTGTCGCAGCTACATTTATTCCAAATAACATACATATGCAGCATATCACCAAAAATACTCTAATTTTTTTAAGTTCATTTGCATCGTCCTCCGTAAAAAGTATAAAAGTAACATTCTACACTATATATCATCATATTCTATATTTTGTCCATTGGTCTGCCCTCCTTATTTTTTACCGTCAATGATTATATATACAATACCATAACACTTACTATTTTGTCAATAAATTACTTAAAATAATAAGTATTATGGTAAATAATTATATTTTTTGCAAATAAATCATACGTATTATTATAATATTATATCAAAATTAACAAAAAATGATGAAACCACTTCAAATATAGAATTAATCAAGAGCATTAATACTATCCATAATAAATATTATACGTGCATCACATCATATTTTTATTTTGTTTCTACTATCAGTAACTTAAATCGTATTTTTATAACGTCTAAAAACATTATATTTTTTTGGTTCATTCGCTATTCTACATTTATAAGATTTTTGGAAAATAAAAATAAGATGAGGCTATCACTATGATCGATATTTTGAAACGAATTGATGAATTACGACTTGAACGCAGCTGGACAGAATATGAATTAAGCAAACAGGCAGATATTCCGCAAAGCACCATCAGTACCTGGTATCGGAAAAAGCAAAATCCGACGCTTCATTCTCTTGAAAAATTAAGCGATGCTTTTGGAATTCCCTTATCTGCTCTGTTTGCTGATAAAAATGATCTGGTAGAACTTTCTGAACAGGAACGTGAAGTACTGCATTTTTTTCAGCGCATGACTTCCAGACAAAGAGTTCTTTTCCTGGATTTTCTGAAATCTTTTAATGAAGATTCGCTGTAAACCAATCTACTGTAACATTAACATTAAGCAAATTCACTGTAACATTAAGCAAATTTACTGTAGTATAAATCAGATTTGCCATAATATATTACTTATGCTTTTCTGCCAGCCGCAATCGCGACATGGCACGTGCGAGAGAGGCTCTGGAGCTGTAATACTCCTGAATACTTTGCTTCTGGCGCATTTCCTCTTCGGCACGTTCCTTTGCTTTTCTGGCTCTGGCTATATTGATCTCCTCAGGCCGCTCTGCTGTTTCCACTAAAAGCGTCACCCGGTTGTTTGCAATCTGGACAAAGCCTTCCCCAATAACAGCATAAGTCCACGCCGTTTCGTTTTCCGGCCGAATGCGGATTTCTCCTTCATTGACGGCAATTACCATATTTTCATGATTTGCCAGAATCTCCTTCTCTCCATTGTACGCCGGTACAACCAGTGAAGTACAGCGCCCTGAAAAAAAGGTTCTGTTTGCCGATAAAATCGTTAGCTGAAATGTATGATTCAAAGCTGTACCTCCCATTTCCGAATTAAATAACGTGGCTGCGAAGCTTTTCGGCTTTTTTCTTCACGTCTTCCAGTGTTCCTGCATTGAAAAATGCATTTTCCGGATAATCATCCATTTCCCCGTTGATAATAGCCTGAAAACCGCGGATGGTTTCTTCAAGCGGTACGTATACGCCGGGAATACCGGTGAAATTTTCAGCTACATGAAATGGCTGGGAAAGAAACTTCTGAACTTTTCTGGCACGAAGTACGGTTAATTTATCTTCGTCGGAAATCTCTTCCATACCCAGAATTGCAATAATATCCTGCAGTTCTTTATATTTCTGCAGAAGTGCCTGGACTTTTCTTGCGGTTGTATAGTGCTCTTCTCCTACGATATCCGCTTCCAGAATACGCGAGGTTGATTCCAGAGGGTCAACTGCGGGATAAATTCCCTGTTCCACGATCTTACGTGATAAGACCGTCGTTGCATCCAGATGGGCAAAGGTTGTTGCCGGAGCAGGGTCTGTCAGGTCATCTGCGGGTACATATACAGCCTGAACGGAGGTAATGGAACCGTTTTTAGTAGAAGCGATCCTCTCCTGCAGCTCTCCCATTTCCGTTGCCAGTGTAGGCTGGTATCCAACTGCGGATGGCATACGGCCAAGCAGAGCGGAGACCTCTGAGCCAGCCTGTGTAAAACGGAAAATATTATCGATAAACAGCAGTACATTTCGATGCTGCTCGTCCCGAAAATATTCAGCCATTGTCAGACCGGTTTCTGCAACACGCATGCGGGCGCCGGGAGATTCATTCATCTGACCAAACACCAGCGCTGTTTTTTCCAGTACACCGGAGGCTTTCATTTCACTCCATAAGTCATTGCCTTCCCGGGAGCGCTCTCCTACACCGGTGAAAATAGAGTATCCGCCATGCTCGGTTGCTATATTGCGGATCAATTCCTGGATCAGCACGGTTTTGCCAACGCCTGCTCCGCCGAAAAGGCCAATTTTACCGCCTTTTGCATAAGGAGCCAGCAAATCGATTACTTTAATCCCCGTTTCGAGAATTTCCACCGCGGGACTCTGTTCTTCAAAAGAAGGCGGATCTCTGTGGATCACCCATTTATCACAATCAGGCTGCTTTCCGCCGTCAATAGTCTGTCCCAGCACATTAAACAGTCTTCCCAGAGTCTGTTCGCCTACCGGAACCTGAATTCCACTGCCGGTTGCAGTTACCTCCATATCTTTATATAAACCTTCACTGGAGGCCAGCATGATACAGCGCACCGTATGATTTCCAATGTGCTGAGCCACCTCCATTACACACTTCTTACCATCATTTGACACTTCCAGCGCATCCTTGATGCAGGGAAGCTCACAATCCTCAAATTCTACATCTACAACAGGGCCTGAAACCTGTACTATTTTTCCTGTTTTCAAAGGACATCCTCCTTTTCATCGAAGTTTTCATCGAAGCTGTCAGTTTAACAGTGCTCACGTCTGACTAAATTTCTTTTTATACACTGCTAACGGCTTCTCTTTTTCTTCTGCGCTCTGGCTCCGCCGGTTACTTCTGTAATTTCCTGCGTAATTGCGGCCTGTCTGACCCGTTTATAGAGAATATCCAGTTCCCGCAGCATATCCCCGGCGTTTTTTGTTGCCGCCTCCATTGCCGTCATTCTGGCATTCTGCTCGCTGCAGTAAGCCTCCACCAGCGCGCCGTAAATAAATCCTACAAAATAATTCGGAATGATCCTGCTCATTACTTCTGTCGGGGATGGATACAGAACCAGATTTTCAACAGGCACATCTGCCAGGTTTTCTATTTTAAAATCTGCTTTTTTAAATGGCAGAAGCTGCTTTTTTTCAGCTTCTGTCTGCATTGCATTGATCTGAGCGGTATAAATGATATAAACCTCATCCAATTCCCGTTTCTGATACAGATCCAGGATTTCCAGACTGATCTGTCTTGCCCGGTCCAAAGTAGGATTTTGAACGGTATAATGAAACTGTTTATCCATGTTCATTCCATGCTGTTCAAAATAATGCCGTCCCTGCTCTCCCAGAATAAACAATTTACTGTTTTTTTGCCCCGAAAGCTCCTTTTCAGCCAGCTTTACCACATTATGATTGTATGCTCCGGCAAGGCCCTTATCTGCCGTTACCACGATATAGCCGATCTTTTTCTCCTGTTTATTTTCAGCTGACTGAAAATAAATATTATCCTCCATCTCAGGAATATGACGCAGGATACGAGCCATGGTCGATTGCAGTGTATAGAAATAGGGCTCAGTATCTTCCAGATTCTTTTTGGATTTTTTTAATTTGGAGGAAGAAATCATATACATCGCATTCGTGATTTTCATCGTATCACGGATACTTTTCATTCGCTCTTTAATTTCTTTTGCATTTGCCATAGAAATACCACCTGCTTACTGTTTCGGATGATCCGCATCCACTTTACCATCCTCACCGGAGAAATCTTTTGCTGCAGCTTCATTCTTTACTGAAATTTCATGCTTTGCTGCATCCAGCAGCTTCTGCTCCAGTTCATCGCTCAGTACCTTCTTCTCCAGGATTTCTTTTCCAATCTCAGGATGATGAAGATTTATGTCGGCTAACAGCTCTATTTGATAAGATTTTACCTGTCTGGGACTTACCTGATCAAAAATACCATGATTTGCCAGAACCAGGGTCATTACCTGTTCTGCCAGGGAAAGCGGATGATTCAGAGGCTGTTTCAGCAGCTCCATCAGCGCATTTCCATGATTCAACTGTACCTTGGTAGCTTCATCCAGATCCGAGGCAAACTGTGTAAACACTTCCATTTCCCGAAATTGTGCCAGATCGATTCGAATACTGCCCGAGGCTTTTTTCATCGCTTTGGTCTGCGCTGCTCCGCCTACACGTGATACAGAAAGGCCTACATTGACAGCGGGGCGTGTTCCTGCAAAGAACAGACTGCTTTCCAGAAAAATCTGACCGTCTGTGATGGAAATAACGTTGGTGGGAATGTACGCAGATACATCGCCTGCCTGAGTTTCAATAATAGGAAGCGCCGTAATGGAACCTCCGCCCAGTTCATCGCACAGATGGCTCGAGCGTTCCAGCAGTCTGGAATGAAGATAAAAGACATCGCCCGGATATGCTTCACGTCCAGGAGAACGTTCCAGCAAAAGTGAAATTGCCCGGTAAGCTACCGCATGTTTGGACAGATCATCATATACGATCAGAACATCTTTTCCCTGATACATAAAATATTCTGCCAGAGCAGTACCCGCATAGGGTGCGATGTACTGCAGAGAAGCCGGGTCGCTTGCAGTCGAGGACATTACAATAGAATATTCCATTGCGCCGTGCTTTTCCAGAACAGACACCAGTTTCGCTACGCTGGAAGCCTTTTGTCCGATTGCCACATAAATACAGATAACATCTTTTCCCTTCTGATTTAAAATCGTATCGGAAGCAATCGAGGTTTTGCCGGTCTGCCGGTCTCCGATGATCAGTTCCCTCTGTCCGCGTCCGATCGGGAACATCGAGTCAATTGCCAGAATTCCTGTCTCCAGCGGGGTATCCACCGACTTGCGTTCTACAATACCAGGGGCGTCATTTTCAACAGGGCGATAATCCTTAGCAATAATTTCTCCTTTTCCGTCGATTGGTTCCCCCAGAGCGTTTACAACTCTGCCAATAAAAGCATCGCCAACCGGAATCCCTGCTTTTTTTCCGCTTCTGATTACTTTGGTACCTTCTTTAATTCCGGTATCCCTGCCAAACAAAATACATCCGATTTCATTTTGGCGGATTTCCTGAACCATTCCTTTTACTCCATTATCAAATAGAACGATTTCACCATACATCGCATGGTCAATTCCATAAACCGTGGCAATTCCGTCGCCAACCCAGATTACACTGCCGGTTTCGCGGTTTTCCATGTCCCAGTCATAGTTTTCAATCTCGCTTCGGATAATGGAGATGATATCTGCTGCATTAATTGCACTCACAGAACTCACCTCCCGGTTAATTTTCTTTCAAGTTGTTTCAATCTGCCCTCATAGCTCCAATCATATTCCTCATGACCTGCGCAGATGCGCATACCGCCGATTAACGATTCATCGATACAGATTTCCGTACAGATTTTCTGATCCGGATACGTTCTCTGTAAAAATGCTGCGGCCTTTTCCAGATCTGTTTTTTCAGGTTCTCCGGCAGAATAGAGTTTTACCCGCAAAATATGATGGTTTTTATCCCACAGAGTATCATACGCCTGCAGGATCTCATCCAGCATGTCTGTCTCTCTGCAGTCACACAGGTGTTTCAGAAAATTTTTCATTACTGCGGTTAAGCCGCATTTTTGTGCAATTTTTTCTATCACACCATGTTTTTGCTGCACGGAAATCACCGGGCTGTTAAGAACTTCACGAAATCTGGGAAATTCTGAGATCAGCTGTTTTACCAGATCTGTCATTTCCCGGTCCTTCGTCAACTGATACAATGCCTTTGCATTATTTACTGCCTGCTGCCTCATGAACATCACCTGTTCTCATAATTTTTCTTGCTGCTTCCATTGCAAGAGATGCTATTTCAAGCTGAACCTCCTGCTTGGCCTTTTCCTGCTCCATCTCGAGATCAGCCCTGGCCTGCAGCTTCATATGGTCAATTTCTTCCCTGGTCTTTTCCAGTTCCTTAGCCTGCAAAAGAGCCGCCTGTTCTTTTGCCTCCATCAGAATTTCATCAGCCTGTACATGAGCATCTTTCAGATTTTGCTGATATTCCTTTTCCAGCTGCTCTGCCCGCTGTTTCGTATCCTTCGCATCCGATAACTGCTCCCGGATCAGCTTTTCCCGCTGCTCCACAATATTCATAACCGGCTGAAACAGAAGTTTTTTCAGACCCAGAAATAAAACCAGGACATTTAAAAACGTAAAAAATAACGTTGCTCCATTTAAACTTAACATCGTTTCACCTCTATCTGAACATCGTTTCCCTTCTATCTGAGGAAAATAATAATTGCCAGGGCGATAACAAAACCATAGATTGCGGTTGCCTCTGCGAGTGAACATCCTAACAGCAGTGCTTTACTGATCTTACTTTCTGCCTCGGGCTGTCTTGCGATTGCATCTACAGCAGCAGAAGTCGCCTTGCCAATACCAAGACCTGCTCCAATACCTGTCAGAACTGCGATACCTGCTCCAATTGCGATTAATAATGTTGATGTCATAATAAAACACTCCTTTTTTCCTTTTTGTAAGCTTTTTTGTAAATTTTCAATTCAAACATATGTTTTTGAAAACGGCATTTCAATCTTCAACCGCTTCTTTTACAAAAAGCGCTGTCAGAAAGACAAATACATAGACCTGAATCAATCCGTCGAAAATATCGAAGTAACAGCTGAAGATAACCGGTATGACTGCCGGTACGATCATTTTGATCAGTTCCATAATAACAAAGGAACCCAGCACATTACCAAACAGACGCATACACAGCGATAAAGGTTTGATAAACAACTCCAGGATATTGATTGGAAGTACGACCGGCATCGGCTCTGCAAAGCTTTTCAGCCATCCTTTTCCGCCTTTTTTCCGATATCCTGCTATCTCGATCAAAAGAATACTCATGATCCCCAACACCGCTGTTACATTCAGGTCCTTGGTCGGCGGCTTAAAGCCGAACAGACCAATCAGATTGGATATTCCGATATAAACTGCTACCGCTGCCAGATAAGGAATATACTCTTTTCCATATCCGCCCATCACATCCTCAAAAAAGTGATAGCCACCTGTCACAGCCATTTCCAGCAAAGTCTGTCTGTGTCCCGGAGTTTTGACACTTAAATTCCTTACCAACACGATAGAGATAAAAAAAATCAAGGCCATAATCATCCATGAAACAACAACCGACTCAGCTACCGGAACTCCTCCCAGAATAGGAATTGTAAATACCGTTTCACAATTCAACTCTTCCATCAATTGTTCCACGAGTTTATCCATTCACGTTTCCTCCTCAGGTTTTGTTCTGAACACGAAGTTTTTTCGTATTTCGAGCATGTTATAGCGCAGAAAACAGACTAAAGCAACCATTTTCTGACATTTCTACCATTTGTTTAATATGGTGTACGATATTCTTTTGATTTATCTATATTGCATAATGGCTGCCGTATTTTTGATTTTTCAGTCTTTTAATATGCATTATTCAAATTTTCAGATTATTTTATCAATTCCTGCTGTGCCTCTGTAAAATAAACAAAAATCCATTTACCTGTTGTTTTTTAAAAAGCCCTGAAATCAGGCTTTTTTTTATATTTTCACCTTCTGAATTTCATTAAAAATCATCAACTTTCAGATTGTACTCCCTTGTTTCTTTTTCATTAAGATCTCCGATATTTTTCATACTTTATTTAGCTATATTGCACAATTTTCTTCTTCATTTTCCTTTAGCAGATTTTATCAATGCACTGCCTGCTCAGTGTTTCGGCATAAACAGTTTTGTCATATCCACACCTTCATGAGTAAGCAGCTGGATTTTTTTATCAATTCCTCCCGCATAACCTGTCAAATTACCATTTGCTCCAACAACGCGGTGACAGGGAATTATAATCGAAATCGGATTATGACCAACCGCCCCGCCTACCGCCTGCGCAGACATTCTTTCCTTTCCCATACGCCGAGCCGCCTCTTTCGCAACCTCACCATAAGTTGTCAGTTCCCCATATGGAATCTCCATCAAAATCTGCCACACAATCTGTCGGAATTTCCCACCAACAGGCGCAAGCCGCAGCCCGGAAATCTCCGGTCTCTTACCAGCAAAATAATCATCCAGCCAGCCAATCCCCCGCCGCAGCGCCAAAACATCCACCCCCTCCACAACATTATCCGGCATCGCATCCGTCCTGAACCTTTGTTCCCCAATCCACAAACCAACTATACTCTCCTCATCACCTACAAGATAAATATCCCCCACCGGTGACTCATAATGTGTTCCATAATACATAAACATACTCTCCTTCCTCAAGCATATCAGCGCCAAAACGAATATAACACAAAAGCAATACCATGTCACGCCCATCCATCGCGCCCTATCTCCCCCAAAAACACCCCCACTATTTTATTGCCAAATCCTCAATTCCGTATTATAGTATATTATTATACTGTTAGAGATTTTAGGAGGATCTTATTTATGAAACTGTATGCAAATGAGACTTCGGCATTGTGCCGCAGGCAGCTACGGAATCCTGTTTCTTTTTCCGTTCTGTCATTGATTCTTTTGTTCGTGTTTACAGCATGTATGCCTTTTCTTTCCCATGCGGAAGAAAAAGTCATCCCGGTTCCGGCAAATCCGCATGTTTCTGTAGAGGATACGGATGCTGTTTTTTCATGGGACAGCGTTTTAGAAGGCGACTGCTATTATCACGTTCAGATGAGCAAAAATGAAAACTGGGATACTCCGGAGGAAGATGTGACTACCTGGGGAAACAGCTATAATTTCTATTCCCTTACCAAAGGGGAGAAATATGCCTTCCGCGTGCAGGCAGTACAGGAGGTCACAGAAGAAACCTGGTCTGAAGAAGCTGGAGATTATATTTCCACAACCACAACCTATTACAGCGAATGGTCTGAAATCGTAACGGCTCTGACCGCGTATAAAGCGCCGCAGCTTACCAGTGTTCAATCTGCCGGTGCAGCTGCCATAACCCTGAAATGGAATACCTTATCGGATGCACAGACCTATCGGATCTACCGCTGTGAGAGTGCTGACGGCAATTATCAGAGCATCGCGATTGTAACCAATTCTGATTATGCAGATGCAATGAGCTATACCGATAAAAACGTACACGCCGGTACAACGTACTATTACAAGGTTTGCGCCTATAACCCGGATTTTACTTACCCGGATGGATATCTTTCCGAAGCGCTTTCTGCATCTCCCATACCTGCCAGATTAAAGCTGGCTGCAAAGGCTGCAAGCTACAGCTCCATTCATTTAAGCTGGAAAAAAGGAGAAACCGGTGTTTCAGGGTACAAAATTTATCAGGCCGAGTCAAAAAATGGTTCTTACAAAAGGATCAAAACCATTACTGACCCGAAAACCACCAGTTATGTCAAAAAGAAACTGACAATAGGAAAAAATTACTACTATAAAATCATATCCTACACAACTGTTAATGATAAAAATTATTACGGGGATTACAGCAGTATTATAAAGGCCGTACCGTCTGTAATCGCTTCCAAAATCCAGACGATCAAGCTGGCAGGCATAACAAAGGCAGAGCTGACCTGGGAAAAGGTTCCCGGAGCTCACGGATATGTCATTTACCGCGCATCCAGCAAGGATGGAACCTATAAAAAAATCGGAGCAGTCAAAAGCAGCAAGAAGTTTACCTACACAGCTTCCGGTATGAAAAACGGACGTACCTATTACTTTAAAGTAAAGGCCTATCGTACGGTAAAAGAAAAAAACTATTACGGACCTGCATCGGCAATCAAGAGAAAACTGATGAATAAGCTCGGCTACGCCGGAGAACCCTATGAAAGCCGCTGCAATCGAATCTGGAAGACGGATCATTACAAAGATTACACCTCTTCGAAAGCAGCTTCGAAGGATATGACAAAAATTTCTGTAAAAGTATGGGATATTAAATCTTCCGGAAAGAAATATTCCCGCACCATGAGCCTGAGCGTACATAAAAATATCGCACCTACGGTGAAACAGATTTTTAAGGAAATTTACAATGGTTCCGAAAAATTCCCGATCCACTCTCTGGGAGGATATTCCTGGCGTGGTGATTCTTCCTCATCTGAGCATTGCGAAGGACTGGCAATC
This sequence comes from Lachnospiraceae bacterium, assembly GCA_030536685.1. Lineage (GTDB taxonomy): Bacteria > Bacillota > Clostridia > Lachnospirales > Lachnospiraceae > TWA4. The sequence continues at coordinate 6,001 of JAUNPP010000067.1, read as the reverse complement.
GATATCAATCCCAATGAAAATGCAATGATCAGCAAAACAGATGGAAAAGTACTATCAGGCAGCTTTTACAAGCCCGGTAAGAATCCCTATTCGATTCCCAAAGATGGAGATGTTGTAAAAGCCTTTGAAAAATATGGTTTTTACTGGGGAGACTGGTCAACGAAAAGAGATTATATGCATTTTTCTTATTTCGGAAACTAATAAAACATCACTGTTCTCATCAAAAAAGGCTTTCTTTATAAAGAAAGCCTTTTTTGTATAACAGTAAACAGATTTTTTAATTTTCCTCATTTTCATCTGCCCATTCCTGCAGCATACTCATGAAATCCAGCTGATTGCTGTCTGGAAGTCCACCGAAAATTCCCAGCCGCTTCATAATGGCAATATTGGTGGAGGTTGCCTTGGTACGTGCTGCAAAATCTTCCAATGAAAGGAAAGGGCCCTTTGCTGCCGCCTCTTCAATCGCTACCGCCACCTTTTCTCCCAGGCCGTCAATGCTTAAGAAAGAAGGCATGATCTTGCCATCAATGATCTGAAAGCGGGTAGCCTTTGCTTTATAGAGGTCGATGGGCATAAATTCAAAACCACGGGCGTACATTTCCTGTACAAGACGCATATCTTTCACCAGGTTCTGCTCCTTAACGGAGAGCTTTTCCGTACTGTCGCGCAGCGGCCTCAGATGTCTGTCCAGAGTTTCCCGCCCCAGACACATCATTTCATAATTAAAGCTGTCGGCACGAATCGAGAAAAATGACGTATAGTATTCTCTCGGATAAAAAATCTTGCAGTAAGCAATACGCCATGCCATCATAACATAGGCAGCCGCATGTGCCTTCGGGAACATGTACTTGATCTTCAGACAGGACTGAATATACCACTCGGGAACCTGACATTCCCGCATGGCCTCCTGCTCTTCCGGCGTCAGACCTTTGCCTTTACGAACTTTTTCCATCAATTTAAACGATTTTTCCGATTCCATCCCCTTTGCGATCAGATAGATCATAATATCATCACGGGTACAGATTGCGGTCTGAATCGTCGCAGTTCCCTCTTTGATCAGATCCTGGGCATTTCCCAGCCATACGTCTGTACCATGGGCAAGCCCCGCGATCCGCACAAGGTCAGAGAAATACTTCGGCTGCGTATCAATTAACATCTGCATCGCAAAATCCGTACCAAATTCCGGGATTCCCAAAGTTCCCAGAGGACAGCCGTCAATATCATCCGGGGTAATTCCAAGAGCCTCCGTACTTCTGAAAAGGCTCATAACCTCCTTTGAGTCAAGCGGAATCGTTCTGGCATCGATATGAATCAGGTCTTCCAGCATACGAATCATGGTCGGATCGTCGTGTCCCAGAATATCCAGCTTCAGCAGGTTATGGTCAATGGAATGGTAATCAAAATGTGTTGTAATCGTTTTGGTTTCCATATCGTTGGCCGGATGCTGAACCGGCGTAAAGGAATAGATTTCCTCCCCATGAGGCATTACGATAATACCGCCGGGGTGCTGACCGGTTCCACGTTTTACCCCAACGCAGCCCTGAGAAATCCGCTCCATCTCGCAGCGGCGCTTTTTCATGCCCCGCTCCTCATAGTATTTCATAACATACCCGTAAGCTGTCTTTTCTGCCAGAGTACCGATAGTTCCCGCACGGAAGGTATGTCCTTTTCCGAAAATAACCTCTGTGTAATCATGTGCATTACTCTGATATTCTCCGGAAAAGTTCAGATCGATATCCGGCTCTTTATCTCCCTTAAATCCAAGGAAGGTTTCAAAGGGGATATCAAAACCCTCTTTATTCAGTTTTTCACCGCACACCGGGCACATTTTGTCCGGCATATCGCAGCCCGCCATACCGCCAAACGCCTTCACCTCATCTGAATCAAAATCATAATAATGGCAGTGAGAGCAATAATAGTGCGGACTCAGCGGATTTACCTCCGTAATTCCGGACATCGTAGCGACAAAGGATGAACCGACAGAGCCTCTTGAACCAACCAGATAGCCGTCGCTGTTTGATTTGGATACCAGTTTCTGTGCAATAATGTACATAACGGCAAATCCGTTGCTGATAATCGAATGCAGTTCCCGTTCCAGACGGTCCACAACGATCTGCGGCAGCTTTTCTCCGTATATCTTATGTGCGGTGTTATAACAGATATCACGCAGATCCTGATCTGAATTTTCAATAACCGGCGGACACTTATCCGGACGAACCGGCTGGATCGGCTCACACATATCTGCAATCATATTGGTGTTGGTGATCACCACCTCTTCCGCAACTTTTTCTCCCAGATACTGAAATTCCTCCAGCATCTCCTCTGTTGTTCTGAAATACAGAGGAGGCTGATTGTCCGCATCCTTATAGCCCTGCCCCGCCTGGATAATACTTCGGTAGATTGCATCCTCCGGCTTCATAAAATGTGAGTCGCAGGTCGCTACTACAGGTTTATGGAAAATATTGCCCAGTTCGTAGATCCGTCTGTTCAGATCCATCAGATCTTCATCTGAATGAACTCCCAGACCTGATTTTTCCAGCATGAAACGGTTGTTTCCGATTGGCTGGATTTCCAGATAATCATAAAAATTGCATAACTCTGCAATCCGCATTTCATCCACACCCAGCAAAATCGCCTGAAACAGCTCTCCCGCCTCACAGGCAGAACCGATGATCAATCCCTCTCTGTTTTCCATCAGCAGAGACTTCGGTATTCTGGGCTTTCGATTGTAATAGGTCAGATGTGATTCCGAAACAAGACGATACAGATTCACTCTGCCGAGATCATTTTTCGCCAGCAGGATAATATGGTACAGCTTCGGATTTTTCCGCAGCATTTCCACAGTGGGCTCTGAGATTTTGTTCACCTCTTTCAGAGTATGAACCTTCCGCTCCTTAAAACGTTTGCAGAATTCGATAAAAATACCAGCGGTGCATTCCGCATCATCGACCGCGCGATGATGATTCTGCAGATTGATTCCCAGCTCCTTTGCCACATGGTCAAGTGTTGCTTTTTTGCTTGCAGGGAAGAAATAACGCGCCATGCGCATCGTACACAGCCAACAGGGATTTTCCATGGGAATTCCCAGATTTTTTGCTGCTTTCTTCACAAAGTTCACATCAAACGATGCATTGTGGCCCACTAAAGCCGCTCCCTTACAGAATTCCAGAAATTCCGGCAAAATCACGTCAATTGTCGGTGCATCCTTTACCATATCATCGCTGATGCCGGTCAGATTCTCAATTTCATAGCTGATAGGCTCCTGCGGATTTACAAAAACAGAATAGCGGTCGATCACATTGCCTTTTTGCACCTTGACTGCGCCGATTTCAATGATTTTATGTACATTATTGTTAAGGCCCGTGGTTTCCAGATCAAATACAACAAAAGTATCATCCAGTGTATAATCTCCGGGATTTTCCACGATTGTTACAAGGTCATCCACCAGATAGCCTTCCATTCCATAAAGAAGCTTCAACGGTTTGGAACTGTTTATCCGATGAAAGGCTTCCGTAAATGCCTGTACATTTCCATGATCCGTGATTGCCAGCGCCGGCATATCCCAGTCATATACGGTTTTCATCAGCTCATCTACATCGGAAACGGCATCCAGCTCGCTGAATTTGGTATGACAATGAAGCTCGACCCGCTTTTTGGGGCTTTTATCCATCCGTTTTACTTTTTCAAGCGCCGGAGCTTTTTTAATGCCGCGGACGGAGGAAATGGAGACTTCCCGGTCAAAGCTGTCAATCGCTGCAACACCTTTTACGCTGACGCAGCTGCCTTTTACAATACCTTCCTTTAGATCTTCCACCAGGTCTGCCCGGGAGAAGGTTTTGACGCCGATACTGTCCGTGCCATCAAAAATATGGAATACACAGATCGTGCTGCCGGTTCGCAGCTCCCGAAATTCTACGTCCATGATTTCTCCGGTTACTACGACCTCCCCCATCTCGCCTTCGATTTCATTCAGAGGAATCGAGGTATCCTCAAAATTTCTTCCATAAATCATATCCGCTGATTTTTTCGCAAAGGATTTGCCATCGGAATATTTCTGATAATTCTTCTTTCCTTTTCTTCCATCTGAAAAACCGCTCTGCGAAGCGGCCTGTTTTCCGGCTGATTTTGCATCGAAGCCATTTGCTGTATCTGTGGCAGAACGTTCTGCTTTTTTACGACCGGATTTTTCAGACTTTTCTCTCTTTTCTGCCTTTAAAGCTTCCTTCTGCTCGATTCGCTCCTGTCTGCGGCGTTCATTTTCCTCAACGATTCTTCTGGTTTCCAGCTCAATAAAGCTTTCCGCATGTTCCTTTTTATCCTTCTGACGATCTACATATACCAGCTGGATCAGCACATTCATATGAAACCGCTCATTCAGAACTTTATGGAGAATCTTTTCCAGCTCCGGTGCCTTTGCCTGCGCAACCAGAGACTCCTCTACCTCCACAACCATTTCATCCTCTGAAGGATAGGATAAGACAGCATGATCAAACAGATTATAAAGCAGCCTGCTGACATTTTTCAACTCCAAAAGCAGACTGTCACGGTACTGCTCCATCAGATATTCTGCCGAATAGGCTTCAGACAGACGGTAATCCTCCTGTATTCTGATGGTTGTTTCCGTAGTATAAAAATACTGCTTTTTAATTTCGCCTTCCAGCTTATAGATCAGCCGTTTGGGAATCAGCCGCTTCGCTGTCAGATATATGGAAATCATATCCAATGACTTGTTTCTGGATACCCGCTGAACCTCAATCCACTTTAAAATTCCTGAAACCTCGCCCGAACTTTTAAATCCGGGTAAAACCTCTGTAAATGTCTTTGCCAAATTATCACCTGTTCTAAAATATGCAACAGTTCAGCCATAAGGCTGAACTGAATTGCTGAATTATTGAATTTTTTAAAATTTTTTAATTTCTTCCATCAATGCAGGAAGCAGTTCCTCTTCCGGCAGTTTCCGGATAATTTCCCCTTTGCGAATCAGCAGTCCCTCGCCGATTCCTCCGGCAATCCCCAGATCAGCCTCCTTTGCCTCTCCAGGTCCGTTGACCACGCAGCCCATAACAGCAACCTTTAAGGATTTTTCAATTCCTGCTACCATCGTCTCCACTTTATTGGCAAGAGAAATCAGATCGATCTTGGTACGGCCGCAGGTAGGACAGGAGATTACCTCCACACCGCCTTCGCGCAGTCCCAGATCACGAAGGATCATTTTAGCCGCCTTGATCTCCTCTACCGGGTCACCGGTCAGAGAAACACGAATCGTATTGCCGATTCCCTGATATAAGATTATTCCGAGTCCAACAGCTGATTTGATGCTGCCGGAGGTTACAGTGCCTGACTCAGTAATCCCCACATGGAGCGGATGGGTGGTTTTCGGAGCCAGCAGCTCATGCGCTTTCGCACACATCGGGACATTGGAGGATTTGATACTGATTACCAGATTTCCATATCCCATGTCCTCAATCATCTTCACCTTGTCAAGCGCGCTTTCAACCAGACCTTCAGCTGTTACTTTTCCATACTTTTTAATAATCGGCTTTTCCAGAGAACCGCTGTTTACTCCGACACGAATGGGAACATTGTATTCTCTTGCTTTATTGACAACTTCCTGCACACGCTCCCTGCTTCCGATATTGCCGGGATTAATACGGATTTTGTCTGCTCCGTTTTCAATTGCGGCAATTGCCATACGATAGTCAAAATGGATATCCGCTACCAGCGGAATATGGATTCTGGAACGAATCCTGGAAAGTGCCTTTGCCGCTGCCTCATCCGGAACTGTGCTGCGGATGATCTCGCATCCGGCTTCCTCCAGCCTGAGGATCTGTTCCACGGTTGCTTCCACATCATCTGTTCGTGTATTGGTCATGGACTGGATCAAAATGGGAGCTTCCCCTCCAATGATCCGATCCCCGATTTTAACTTCATGTGTCTGATTTCGTAACAAAATTCTACCTCCTGAACACTTCTGTACGCATTATAAACTCTGTACGCATTA
>JAUNPP010000066.1 GCA_030536685.1 Lachnospiraceae bacterium | reverse complement strand
CGTTCCGTTTCCGCTTCCCGCTCTGCTTCTATTTTTCAATTCGTTTTCCACATTGATTTTCAGTCGCTCACGTTCTATTTTTTTCTTTAAAATAATATTTTCAATCTGCACTGTAAACTTGTACAGAAATTTGAACCAGCTCTGCGGCAGCCCAAATCCCAGCGCAATTCCGAAAGCGATCGAAGCCGCCGTCTCAAAGGTCGCAAGCCCCGTTGCCGCAAACAGCTCGCTCTGTCTTGTAATCAGATAATAAACCGTGTAATAAATCCCGGTTCCCGGTACCAGCGGGAAAATACTTACCAGCAGATACACGGTCACCGGGCAGCGGCGCACCACCGCCAGAATTCTGGCAATCACCGTCAAAATAAACGTCGCCATCACACAGGCTACAATCGTTCCCGTTTCCAGCTCCTGATTCAAATATAAATAAACAACCCATCCCACGGCACCTGAAAAACCTGAAAAGAAAAGTTCCCGATACGGTGCGGCATACAGCACGGCAAAGCTGACAGTAGCAGCCATCGCCACCAGAAACTGCACAATCATACTCCAAACGCGCCTCCTGTAATCATCTGGTAAAAAGCAAACATAGCGCCGACGCCCACAGCAATCTCAAAGGAGGTCAGCAAAGCATCGCTCATATGAATCACCCCTGAAAGATAGTCTCCATTCATAAAATCCCGCACGGACGTAGTAAACGTAATTCCCGGCACCAGCGCCATAATTCCGCCAATTACGATCTTATCCTGCAAAACAGGAAGACCAAGATTCGCCATCAGCAGGCTGACCGCCGTTGTAAGAAAACTGCCGGAAAGATTCACCATCAAAGCCGAAATTTTATATTTTTCCGCCATAAGGATCATAGCCCGCAGCAAGACGCCTATAAAAAAGGTAATCACCGCATCAATAATCTGTCCTCCGCACAGCCAGGCAAATCCCGCACATCCCAAACCGCAGAAAAACAGCTGTTTTTTCATACTGTAATTCTTCAGCGCCTTGCACTCATCCAGGCGGATCCAGGCATCCATCAGAGAACATTCATGACTGCAGATTTCCCTTGAAAGCTGATTCAGCGCCGCAATCCTCGACAAATGCACCGCACTCAGCGGCACATGGCGGATAATGCTGCATACATCCTCTTTTCCCTCATTAGCACTGGCAAAAATCCCATTTGACAACACATAAATGTTGCAGTCATCCACCTCATACGCATTCAAAATATGCTTAACCGTATCCTCCACACGGTAAATCTCCGCTCCGCTTCGCAGCATCGCCTCACCGACCTCAACCGCCAGATTCAAAACTTCCTTCGTATACGCCATATTTTCTGATTTATTCCTCCATCTACGCTGACCGGGTCAGATCAAAATTTTTCTTTACCGCCTTCCATAAGCTGATTACAAAGCAGATGGAACTAAGCGTCCACGTAAGCGGATACGCCCAGAAAATTACATTAATTACCGGAATGATTCGAACAGTCAGAGTAATATATGTAATACGGATAACACACCAGCAGCACAGCATAACGATCATCGGAACCACCGCTTTTCCCAGCCCTCTGAAGATTCCCGCCGCACAATGTGAAAATGCCAGCAGGCAGTAGAACAGAGTTACCGTCCTTGCCTGAGCGATTCCAAACCGAATCACCTCCGGATCACGATTAAATCCCGCCAGCAGAACCGGTATCAGGATGTAAATAATCACCCCAACCAGCTCAGCCATCGTCATACTGCATAAAATTCCAAAGCGCGCCCCCTTTTTAATCCGGTCAAACTTTCCTGCTCCCAGATTCTGGCTGACAAAGGTGGTCATCGCCATCGCAAAACAGGTAATCGGCAAAAAGCCAAATCCTTCTATCTTAGAATAAGAACCACAGCCTGCCATCGCCGCCTTTCCAAAGGCATTAATATTAGACTGCACAATAATATTGGCAAAAGAAATAATCGAATTCTGCATTCCGGCAGGAAGTCCGTTTCCAATCACCTGTTTCAGCATAAACGGATCAAAGCCAAGCCTTCTCACAGAAATCCTGTATTCCTCCGGGCTGTGCGCCAGGCGAATAACACACAAAACAGCACTGATAAACTGGGAAATGATCGTCGCAAACGCCACGCTCCCCACACCCAGCTTAAAAACCGCCACGAACAGCAGATCCAGGATCACATTGATAATCGAAGAAATGATCAGATACTGAAGCGGATGTGTGCTGTCCCCCAGCGACTGCAAAATACCCACAAACACATTGTAAAGCACAAACGCCATCGATCCCATAAAATAGATTCGAAAATACAAAATCGAATTCGGCAGCACCTCCGCCGGCGTATCCATCCACAGCAAAAGCTGAGGCGTCAGAATCACGCCAATCACTGTCAGCAGCACACCAGCCACAAGCCCAAAAGTAATCGTCGTATGAATTGCCCTCTGAAGCTTACCAAAATCACGGGCGCCAAAATACCGGGCAACCACTACCCCCGCGCCCATAGCAATTCCATTAAAAAATCCCACCAGCAGAAAAATAATGCTGCCGGAGGAACTAACCGCCGCCAACGCCTCACTCCCCAGAAAATTCCCCACGATCAGAGAATCCGCCGTATTATAAAGCTGCTGAAAAAAATTCCCAATAAAAAGAGGAAGGGCAAATGCGATAATCGTCTTCCAGATAGACCCCTCCGTCATCAGAACCGCTGAACTCTTCTTTTTCATCTCTCGTCTCCCAATTCCGTCATAAATTTTCTTTTCTGTATATTTTCTGTTGTGCTAATTTTTTATTATGTTAATTTTCTGTTCTTTTTTTTTTCTATTCTATAAGTTTTCTGTTCTGTAAACTTGCTGTTAAGAATCCATTCATCTACGTGCTATTCTACTATTTCTTTTTTCATCTTACAAGCCGTTCTATTCATAAAATCACGATAAACGCATGATTTGTATTACTGTCATAAAACTCTGAACAGCTGTGGGAGGATAGACGCGTGAACCTGAAAAGTTTTATGCACTTTAATCATGGTCTGGGAATAGCGTCAAATAAAACGGGGGATGAATGCTGCTTCTGCAACCCTTGTAAAAAAAGACCGGCTCTGTTATGATAATGACAAAAGAAAGGCGGTATTTTTATGGATATTGTAGAAAAAGCATTGATTTTTGCTGCCAAAGCACACAACGGAGCTACCAGAAAGGGAAGCACGCTCCCCTATATCATTCATCCGGCTGAATGTGTCGCGATTGCAGCATCTTTAACAGAAGACCCGGAGATTCTGGCCGCCGCCGCCCTGCATGATACAGTAGAAGATACTTACGTTACCGAAGAAATGCTGCTGCAGGAATTTGGCGAAAAGGTCATGAAGCTTGTATGTGCAGATTCCGAAGACAAGATGAAGGAACGCCCCGCAGCCGAAACCTGGAAGCTGCGCAAGCAGGCAACTATTGACGCCCTGTCAGATGCCTCCGAACAGGAAAAAATCGTGATCCTATCCGACAAACTATCCAATCTGCGCTCCATTGATCATGACTACGAAATCCTCGGAGAAGCCCTCTGGGAGCGCTTTAACCAGAAAGACAAGAAAATGCATGAGTGGTACTACCGCAGCGTACTCGCCGGTCTCTCCTCCATGGAAAACACCAGCGCCTACCGGGAATGCCTCATGCATATCGATCGTATTTTTAAATAGTGACGCAACAATCATCTCCCTTAACTGCAAGCTGCAAACTGCAGACATGAGAAACAAAGGAGAATGGAAAAACTGCCGGCTTATCCACAATAGCCGGCAGTTTTTCTTGATTTATCCACTTTAACAGAACAATTTTCCACTCTTATCTGCTTTAATAAACCGGATTTCCCTTTTTATCCAGTTTTTTCGGTTTTCCTTTTTTCAGGATTTCCACTGCAAGATCAATGGTGCCCTTTTTGCGTCCGCTGCGTTTTTCCATGTCTTTATCATAGCCTGCTTTTCTGCGGCGATCCTCTTTGCAGCGACCATCTTCCATGCGACGACCTTCTCTTCCACGGTCATCTCGGCGACCGACATCGTCCATAAGCAGGCCAACTCGACGAGGGTCGACTCTGCGGCGGTCATCTCCACGGCGGCTATCTCTTCCACGGTCGTCTCTGCGGCGATCATCTTCCCGACGGCCTTCTCTTCCGCGGAAGCCCCATCCGCCGCGTCTGTCACCGCCTCTGCGGTCACGTCCGCCGCTTCTGCGCTCTCCATCACGTTCTCTGCGGCCTCGTCTGGGCTCATATTTTTCAACAGGGATATCTTCCAGTTCCTCTCCCATATGAAGCTTCAGGAAAGCTGCTGCCAACTCAATCGCGGTACAGTCTTCATCTTCCATTTTTTCTTCAATCATACGGGTCATATCTTTCAGATCCTTATCACGAAGGATTCCCATTACCTCGCCCAGAACCTTTACAGCCTTTGCATGAGTAATATCCGCAGATGTAGGAAGCGCTCTTGCTTTCATTTTGGTCTTGCAGCTGCGTTCAATATCGCGGATTCTGTAGATTTCGCGTCCTACTACCAGAGTAAAGGAACGTCCGTCACGTCCCGCACGTCCTGTACGGCCGATACGATGTACGTAATATTCGATTTCCTGAGGTACGTCAAAATTGATAACTGCTTCCACATCGCCGACATCGATACCACGAGCCGCTACATCGGTCGCAATCAGAACATCGCAGGTTCCGTTTCTGAAAGAAGACATTACACGATCACGCATCGCCTGTGAGAGATCTCCATGCAGTCCTTCTGCAAAATATCCTCTTCCCTTCAGATGCTCTGCCAGCTCTTCTACCATCTTTTTCGTATTACAGAAAATCAAAGTACGCTTGGGATTGTAATAATCAAGCAGTCTTGCAACCGCTTCCCTTTTATTTTCTCTGCGAACTTCGTAATAATACTGTTTAATAGAAGGAACTGTTAATTCTTTCTGAATTGTCTTAATTAAAACAGGGTTGTTCTGGAACTGACCTGTGATATCCAGAATTGCCTGCGGCATTGTTGCAGAAAACAGAGCAGTCTGATGCTCCCCGGGAATCTGTGAAAGAATCGTCTCCATATCTTCACGAAATCCCATGTTCAGCATCTCGTCTGCCTCATCCAGTACTACGGTAGTGAGATTTTCCAGCTTAATCGTATGGCGGCGCATGTGATCCATTACTCGTCCTGGTGTACCCACTACAATCTGTACTCCGCTTTTTAAAGAGCGAATCTGTCTGGTAATATCCTGTCCTCCATAAACGGGCAGAACACGAACTCCGGATATATATTTGGCAAATTTACGAAGCTCCTCAGCTGCCTGGATTGCAAGCTCTCTGGTAGGGCACAAGATCAGCCCCTGTAAAGCTTCAACCTCCGGGTCAATTGCCTGCAGCAGCGGAATTCCAAAAGCAGCAGTTTTACCGGTTCCTGTCTGAGCCTGTCCAATCAGGTCCTTGCCATCCATCATAATCGGAATCGCCTGTTCCTGAATCGGAGTAAACTGTTCAAACCCCATCTCGCTAACTGCTCTCATAATTCTCGTATCGATTAATTCACCATTAAGATTTAATAAACTCATTCTAATCCTTTCTTAACTTTCATGCCGCCCTGTCCCATTCACCAAACACACGATACTCTCACAGCTGCGGCACACCTAACTTTTCCTGCACATTTTACAAAATAGCATAATACCAAAAATATCTTTTGACACCAACATCCTATCATAATCATGATATAAAAAGGTCAGCACTCCAAAAAAGTACTGACCCAAAAAAATGCACCTGAATAGTATAACATACTTGAAAGAAATGTCAAGTTTTAACCGAACTTTTTACACGGTAAACGCAATATTTTTGTAGCAGTTTATTCTATTGTTATAAAAGTGTTATAGCAGGCTGTAAAAGCTCCATTACAGTAATATCCTGTTCGGGGACGCGCTCTCGCTCTGATCGAACGCAGCGGAACTAAACTCTCGAACTGTCTTTCAGACAGCCCGATCGTTAAGTACCGGCGTTCTCTATGGTCCCTTTCACAGGATATTACTGTAATTCCGCTGCCGCAGTTTTGTAATACTACAAGTTTAACAGACACTGGAAAATCATGCGTTTACCGTGGAACTTTTTATATTTCAGTTTTTAACTGTATTTTTCATGTTCCAGATCATCATAACGGCGAATAACGCTGCAACTGCCAGAACAACTGCAAACGGACTTCTTGTAAATCCTGCAAAAATAAAAGCAAGAAATGCAATAACTCCATTTACACAGGCATAGGGAAGCTGTGTTTTCACATGCTCCACCAGATCACACTCCGCTCCTGTAGAGGATAAGATCGTTGTATCGGAAATCGGAGAACAATGATCTCCAAATAATCCGCCTGAAAGCACGGCGCCTACTACAATTGCGTAAGGAATGGAAAATGCATGCGCCATCGGAATTGCCAGCGGCATCATAATGGCAAAGGTTCCCCAGGAGCTTCCTGTTGAAAAGGATACGAAAGTTCCAAACAGGAAAATGATTGCAGGAATCATACCTGTAATTAATGCAGCTGAGGATTCCATACTCTTAATTGCGCTTACAATAAAATCGGCGGTATGAAGTCCGTCAATAATGCTTCCGAGCGACCATGCCAATACCAGCGTAATTGCCACATCGGTCATGCCCTTCATGCCATTTACGTAAATTTTAAAGGTATCATTGAATTTTTTCACCTTGAAAAGCTGAATACATGCCATTAACACCAAAGCGCCAAAGAAATATCCCATTGTAAGAGCAACACGGAAAGCATTTCCGTCTACCTTTTTAAAGGGGAATCCCAGTGGAGCCAGCGTGCCAAATAAGGTAACAAAAACAACTGCTATCGGAAGCAGAACCATAACAGGTCTGGCATTTTTCAGTGAATATCCGTGTTTATCTGTGGATTTTCCCTCTTCTGCGCCATTTGCAGCCCCCGCATTGCCTGTTTTCGTATTGCCGGTTTCTGCATTATCTGTTTTCACATTGCCTGTTTCTGCGGCATTTTCATTGTCATCAAATGAAAATTCCCGTTCTGCGGCCTGCAGTTCGGCTTTTTTCATCTGTGAAAAATCTTTCTTCGTCAGAGCAACCATGGGAATCATGATAATTGCCAGAATTGCATAAATCTGAAAAGGAATTGCCTGCACAAATGTCGTATAATCAGACTCGCCTACTCCCAGCTTTTCAAATTCGGCCTGAATCAGACCCATAATATAAACGCCCCATCCGATAAAAGGAATCAGAATCGCTACAGGTGAAGAGGTGGAGTCCAGAATCCATGCCAGCTTTTCTCTGGAAATTTTCAGTTTATCAAATAAAGGGCGGAAGACAGGCCCTACCAGCAGAGGCGTTCCCAGGTCGGAAAAGAAAATCAGAATACCGCCTGCCCATGCACACAGCTGCGCTTTGAGCTTTGTATTTACAAAACGATACACACTTTTACTGAAGGCCTGAGCGCCGCCTGATTTTTCCATCAGCTTGATAAATCCTCCAATAAAAATCACCAGCACGATAACGCCGGCATTATAGGAGTCTGTCAGCTGTACAAAAAAATAATCCCCAATCAGAGATTTTACTGCCAGAAAAGGATTTCCGAGACAGAAGATCAATGTCCCTACAAATCCCCCGCAAAACAGGGACAAAATTACATTTTTGCTTTTAATCGCCATAGCCACCGCTACAATAGGCGGAAGCAGACTTAAAAAACCGTATTCCATAGGAGCTTCTCCTTTGTTATTTCATCATTTCTATGTATTTCTTCTCTTTTTACCGTTTCTATATAGAATTCTCATTTTTCCATTTTTATAGTATTTCTTTCTCAAACCGAAAAACAGGGCATGCGTCTTGCACACCCTGTCGTTTCGATTCCATCAGATATCAGGAAAGGAGCAGATCACTCCTTCTGAATGAATGATTGCTTACGCAATTTTCAGAATCTATCTGGAAATTTTAACTTTTTTGCTCTTGCTCCATGCACTGTAGTAAACTCTGCCGGAGTATTTCTTGTATGAGCGAACACGAACATAGTAGGTCTTTCCTTTTGTAAGACTTGAAATTGTAATCTTATTGGAAGACGCTGTCTTTGTCTTCGCACCACTGAATGAGCTCTTTGTACAATACTGAACCTTGTAGCCTTCTGCCTTTGAGTTCTTGCTCCATACTGCTGTAAGCTTTCTGGAGGATGAATTCTTCAGACTTGAAACATCAGGGCGAACCAGACGAATCATAGTCTTGCCAGGCTTATATGCGCTGCTCTTATAGCTTCCTGCATATGCCTTTACAGTATAGGTATAACGGTTACCGTTCTTTGCAGTAGTATCCTTGAATTCCAGTTTGGAGCCGCTCTTAACAACACCAATCTTGGAGAATTTCTTAGAAGTTGCTGCTTTACGATATACACCATATTTTTCTGCACCAGTTACCTTCTTCCAGGTAAGCATTACGCTGCTGTAAACATTCTCAACGGTGTAAGAAGGCTGTGTCAGACGCATAATGTAGTTACCCTTTGTATCATAGGTAGCTGCTACTGCTTTATCCTGACCATAGGTTCTTACTGTGTAATCATACTTACGGCCGGCTTTTGCTGTCTTATCTGTATAGCTGGTTGTATCTTTTCCTACAGTAGCGATTCTGGAGAATTTTGTGGAAGTCTGCGCTTTACGATATACATAGTATCCGCTTGCTTCGGACTTCTTATCCCATTTAATCTGAACACCACTTGAGATGTTTTCTACTGTAACATTGGTTGCTCTGGGACGAATTACCAGTTTTGTAACATCACTTTCGCCTGCCTTGTAATCCTGCGGTGTCTCAGCAACAGATGCTTTGACATAGTAAACGCCGGTTTTAACAGGTGCACCACCGCTCTTGGAAGCGCCGGCATTGTCCTTATTGGTCTTTGTCTCACAGGAGCTGGTTGTATAGTAAGTATAAGTTACCTTTGCATCTTCTACTTCCTTCTGTTCTACAACCTCATTCTTGTCGTTGTACTGGATTGACTGAACTCTTGCAGGGTCAATACTGATTGCCTTACCGGTATAAGTGGTATCCTTGGTCTTCAGTGTTACCTTTGCAAGAGGTTTGTGTTCCTTACATACTGTACAAACACCATTGTCATCCCATGTATGACCTGTTGCAGGTACTACATTAGCATCCTGCTTATCAGCAAATTCTCTGCCATCGAGAGTAATCTTTGCAGTATAAGAAGTATATCCATTGATTTCACACTGAGGTTCTGTTACGAGTTTCTCAATCTCAGTTGTCTTACCGGTATGTTCCTCGCCACATCCTTCATTTGCACAGGTGATCTTCAGTTCAGCTTCGGAATAATCCTCTGCCCACTTCCACTCAGTCTTGTATGCATGTTCTGTTTTTTCAGTTACCTTCTGTACATCCTTGTCACTGCCGGCTGTTGCTGTGTAAGTATAAACTCGACCTTCGTCACATTTACCTTCAGGTCCGCTGGCTTCTACTGTTGCAGATGTACGTGAACTGAATGCAGGGTTATCCCATACGCAGTCAACCAGATAATCATCCAGTTCTGTAGGGATCTTAAACAGAGCTGCTGCGGTATGATCAAGTGACCATGCCCAAACCTTAGTTTTATTTCCACTCAGTTTGGAAGCATCGTATACCTTGTCACGGTCTGTCATGTTTTCTTTCAGCTTATCAGCTTCCAGAGCCTTCTTACAATCCATACAAACGTAGATAGTACCCTTGTTCCAGTTGTCGTTATCATCCTTGGTGTAGTAGGTTTCATCAAATTTGATATATGTATGGCCATGTCCGTGAAGGTTCTTTGTTGCCTTCAGAACAACTTCGCCGCTCTTACCAAATTCAACCTTAACATCTTTGTACTCAAATTTATCCAGTGTGTAATCACCGATTGCGATTTTACCAGCTGCTGCTTCAATGTCTGCTGCTGCAAAAGTATAAGTCTCACCGGCATTACCTGTCTGCTCTAATTTGCCTGTACCAAGTGTAGCTGTGTCTTCTTTAATTTCTTCAATTGCAGAATCATAAACCTTGATATTCAGAGTTGCAACTGACTGTTTTACAGCTACAACATTAACAGTTTTAGATTCGCCGTAAGGAACCTTTACATCTTCTACAGAAGCTTCGTCCTTCAGTGCGTAACCTTCAGGAAGTTTTCCTTTCGCAGCGTCAACGATATTAGCTTTTGCAAATGTTGCTTCTTCACCAGCATTACCTGTCTGTGCAGGCAGTTCAGCAGTAAGTGCCTTGCCATCTGCATCTGTCAGAGCTTTGTTATCGGCGTCAACCAGAGCTACTGTTAATTTAGCAGTTCCCTGAGTTTTGTTTGCTTTAACGTTTACCGTCTGGGATTCGCCAAAAGGAACTGTTACATCTTTTTCTACAGATGTTTCATCCACTTCATAATTTGAACCCTCAACAATAAGTTTTTTGGCTGCATCAATAATATCAGCTTTTGCAAATGTTGCGTCTTTACCGATTTCACCATTCTGTGCAGGTAATTTAGCAGTAAGAGCATTACCATCTTTGTCAACGATTGCCTGTCCGTTTGCATCAACTAAGGCAACAGTTAAATTAGCATCTGCTGTTTTAACAGCTGTTGACTTAACCTTAACAGTAGCTTTTCCTTCTTCACCATACTTAATTACAGCAGGTTCAGTTGTAATTGTCTCATCAACAATTTCATACTCTGCAGGAGCTTTAATCTGATCTGTCAATGCTTTTGTTGCATCTCCACCTTCAGTACCATTTGCTGTTAATGTAACAGATTCTCCAACAGGTTCATTCTTTTCATCAACAAATGTTACTACCAAAGTAGCTGCTACCACTGTTGATTTTACGGTAATTTTTGCGTCTTTGGTCTCTCCATACTTGATTGGATCAATTGTTACTTCTCCAACCAGCTTATAGTTTTCAGGAGCTTTAATCTGATCTTTAATTGCTGTTGTTGCATCATCATCAGCAGGACCTTCTGCAGTTACCGTCTGGTTTCCAACATTTTTCTCGTCTTCGTCAACAAATGTTACGTTTAATGTAGCTGTTGCTTTCACTGCTTTTACAGTGATTTTTGCATCTTTAGTCTCTCCGTACTTGATTGACTCAATTGTTACTTCCCCAGTAAATTCATAGCCTTCAGGAGCTTCAATTGCTGCTTTAACAACATCTGTTGCATCCTGATCTTTTTCACCATTCTTAACAATTTTCTGAGTATTAACAGTTTTATCATCTTTGTCAACAAATGTTACGTTTAATGTAGCATCTGCCATTTCAGTTGCTTTCTTGTTTACATAAACGGTTACAGTTGTAGTCTTTCCGTATATATCTTCGGGCACTACTGTTGCAGTTGAATCTTTTTCATAACCAGCCGCTTCTATTTTTTCAGCACATACCTGATCAATTTCATCAGCAGTAATCGGTTTTTCATTGTACTGTGCTTCTGTCATATCCGCACGTGTTACAGATACTGTACCGATTTCCTTTGTTACATCATTTGTTCCTTCTGCAAACTTTACACTAACAGTTGTAGTTGCTTTAGTTTCAGGCTCTACAGCATTTTTAGCTGCTGTAAATTCTACAGTTTCAACCGCGCTAAAGTTTACATCTTTATCCGTATACTCCTGCTCATCCAATGTATAGCCATTGGATGAAGCAACTTCTTCTGCTTTTACTTTAATGGCATCTTTAGTAAATGTGTATTTAGTACCTGACTCTGTTCCAAATGTTTCTGTTAACACACCGGTACCAATAACTTCGTTAGATTCGTGATCTTTTACGTTAATAACTAACTTTGCTACATTATCTTCTGCTTCGATATTAACATCAGCATTATGTGTTTCTGCCTTAGCGCTTGCAGTTGCAGTGCCATTGATCAGACCACATGTAGAACAACGATTTTCGCTGAATTCGTCGTCAGTACAGGATGCTGCTACATCTACCTTATTGTAACTGTGGCTGCTGCCTGTCAGATGGCTCATGTCGATTGTCTTTCTAATGTTTGCACTCCACATGAATTCATCATTATCATTGACTTCTTCTTCACCGTAGCTGCTCTGCATATATCTGCTGTAGCCGGGGTTGTAGTTTGTTTCTTCAAATCTGTATCCGTAATCGCTGGTATCTTTCATATTGCGGGGGTCTTTACCAGAGATAAAGCCTGCGTTTGTTGCAATTGAAACATACATCTTGCCATCGGGCTTGATTGTCATGTCAGCAATCGGATTGTTTTCTACTTTAAGCTCTGCATCAGAAGCATTGCTTGTCATATTGAATGCCATACCGCCAAGAGCAACAGACATATCACGGTCGCCGTATACAGTATTGTATTCAATCAGTCTCTTTACTTCGCCGCTTGTCAGGTTGTAAGACAGGATACAGTTGCCAAGACTGAAGTAGAAGTTATCGCCGTAAAGCGCTCCGCCGATCATAACGGAAGGATATTCTTCAGCATAGCCCTGGAATTCTGCGTACAGAGTCTTGATCAGATCATTGTCTTCCATAGCGCCTTTGCCATCTTCACCACCCTTAGGGTTGTAAACCTGGCCTGTGCTGAAATCTACCAGAGTTTCAAAAGAAGCGTCTGAGTCTGCCTTGGATGCATCATGGTAAACCAGCTTGTATTCTGCATCTTCCCAGCCCATTATATCGCCTAAACCGCCGCTGTTATCTGCTTTGGTGGTCTTGGACTTACTGCTTCTGCCGTTACCGCCATACTCATTCATCTGATCGATCAGATCAGTAGAATCATAGAAATAGTAGTATTTGCCGTCTTTCAGATAGGTATTGCCTTTTGCGAAAGCAAACCACGCATCTTCATAAGTTTTGTCAGTTGCAATACCCTTGTATAAGGTATTGATTTCTTTATAATATCCGTCATACAGATCACGAACCGTATCATCGCTGATCATGAAATACAGGTGGTTCATATTACCGTCTGTTTCTACACGTTCACGAATCATACATTCAATGTAGATATCTGTATAGCAGGGATCTACATAGTACCATTTGCCGTCTTCTGTCTTAACAGCATTCCAATAATGGTCAGAATCAAACTTATCCTGTTTTTCACCGTACATGGTTACTTCTGCATCGAAGGTAATACGGGTATAGTCAACGATATAGCCTGCGTCTTTGTTCCACTTGCCATCCTTGTTGTTCAGCTCTTCCCAGGTTTTCCACTTGCCGTTAGACTTATAGATTTCAGGGAATGCCCACTGAACCAGGTAATTGTATGCGTTGCTGTAGCCAAGACATACGGCTGTTTTATTAATCAGCGCGCCTACGTTATTGCCTTCCCACAGACCGATAACAGATGTTGCCAGAGTCATCGCCTGAGTCTTACCATTAGGACTTCCATCGCCGAGCGGATCATCATCTTCCATCATGCTGGTCGCCTGAGCTTCCGCAACAGGTGTTGCTTCTGCTTCACTCATGCCATATTCTTTCATCAGCTGATCTAAAATCTGCTGTTTAATCTGAGCTTTAATCTGCTTGTACATTTCGTCATAGATAACATTCTGATCCTCATTTACAGCAGGTTCAGGAGCAGGCATTTCCATGATATATGCCATATCGAATGTACACCAGTGAGCTAACCAGTCATTCAAAGCCAGATACTTCTCAATGCGGGACATATCGCTGCTGATGCTCTTCATTGCTTCATCTTTCGCTTTGATGATATCTCCACCATGCATGTTAACCGCAAACTGATTTGCCAGTGTGAACAGGTCAACAACACCTTTTACTTCGTCAAATGAAACCTGACCTGCATCAATTGCTGCCTGAGGGATTCCTGCGATTGATAACAGAGAACCGATCGGACTGTCGTTGGTATCCTTTGTCGTAAAGAAAGGAGACTGTACACCGAAATAGTCTGCATTTGCTACAAACTCCTTCTGATAATTTGCATATGCAGCAACAATCTGTTCCTTCTGAGCATCTGTCAGACCTGCAGCATATGTTTCAGAGTCCAGTTCTTTGATTACAGTTGTAATCTGAGTGTCCACGTCTGATTTTACACTTGTTACATTGCCTTCGCCATCGGTTTTATATGTAACATTAACCAGACCGGCCATATTGTTTTCTTTCAGAACTGCTTTTTTGGCAGTTTTCATCTCATCAGCGGAAATGCTTTCATCAGAAACATCGACTGTTTTGTTGCCTTCTTCAAAAATTGCTTCTTTTACAGCAGCTTTTGCCGGAGTTTCTGCCTTTTTCTCAGCATCTGTACTGATATTCAGTTTCGCAAGTGCTCTTGCTGCTGCCAGTACGGTTTCTGCACGACTTCCGGTAGCTGTATCTGCAGTAGCTTCTACGCTCTTAGACGCAGCACCAGGAGCTGCATACGCAGCAGGAGACATTGTGCTTATCACCATAGCGAATGCTAATAATGCGGAGATAAGCTTCCTAGTGTGTTTTTTCATATTCTTTACCTCTTTCAATAAAAAATAAGATTGTTAACGGGTTACATCATGGCAGATTATGCTGCAATACCGTTCTGATACAGTTCGGAATAAATACCATTCAAGCCACACCCTATGCACTGCATAATGGTGTGGCTTTAAAAGTCTTATTGAACGCCCGGTCAGATTCTCGGCGGAGTATGCAGAAACCTCTCCTTGCCTGAAAACCATCCCCTGCGCCTGCCTGTGAGGGCATGTCCAAATGTACACTCCGTATATTGGCTTATAATCTTATATAGGGAAGCCGCAAACTATTGAATTACTGATTCAGTTCTTCAAGAATACCTGCGACCAGTTCCTTTCTGTTTGTCTTAAAGTGGAAATACTTTCTTTCCTTGATCAGTCTGATTTCGTAAGGACGCTCATACGGTTCCAGAGCTGCATCAATCTGATCTTTTACATCTTCCAGAGCTTTGCCTTCATCTAAAATCAGGTAAAGATAAGGCAGGAAGTAACCTTCGTGTTCCTGATCGGGTACCAGACAGAAGAAACCGTCTTTTACGCCGGGAACTTCTACTACTTTACTTTCCATGTTCATGATATACAGGTTGCCGCCGTTAAAACGTTTTGTTAAACCACGTCCCAGTACATACAGAACACCCTGTTCTGAAAGGTATCCGTAATCGCCTGTATGAAGCCAGAGCTTTCCGTCGGGATGAAGCTGCAGTGTCTCTGCTGTCATCTCTGCATTCTGATAGCCCATCATATTGCCGGGGCCGAATTTGCAGATCTCACCAACTTCATTGTATCCCATCTCTTCCTGTGAACCGTTTTTGAAGATACCGATTACTGTCTGAGGCATGGGAATGCCGACACAGCCATCTCTGAGCGGAACGGAAGGACAGGGGATAATAATATTGGAACCTGCTTCACTGATACCGTAACCTGCGCTGAATGTGATCATGCAGTTATGATCATGGAAGAACTGCTCTACTTCTCTGTTCTTTCTGTTGTTGTAAGGCTCTGCGCCTGCGCCTGCTGCCAGCAGATGACTCATATCGTAATCAGCAGGGATTCTCTTGCTCTTCATCAGAATGTCGCAGAACATAGGGATCAGCGCCCACATATTCGGCTGATAACGCATAAATCCAAGATCCAGATCATTGACATCGCAGAAAGGATCAAGAATCAGACGCTGACCGGTTGAAAGCGGGAATACCATCATAGATACGGTAGCCGCAACCAGAGCAGGAGTCAGTAAAGGCAGCCACCAGGTAAGCTGAATCGGAGCCGGAGGAACAAATACTGCCATCTGGAACGCGATTCCGACAATATTGGCTGCTGAATGGATCACCAGCTTGGAAATACCGGTTGAACCACTTGTGTATGCGCAGAATAACGGCGCTTCAGGAGTGAAGTCACCTTCAAAATCTTCTACATCTCTGCCAAGTGCAATAAATTCTTCCCATGTAAGGTTATCAGGATTGCACGCAGGATGTTCAGGATAACGAGCCTCAAGCGGACCCTGTTCGTAATCCGGGATACCGGCTCTGTCTGCATATGTATAAGGAGATACCAGAACCATGCGCTTCATAGGTGTTTCAGCCAGGAACTGATCTTCTTCTTCTTTTGAAATATAATCAGGTGCAAATACAAGTGAAGACTCTGACTTGCGGATTGCAAAGCAAAGCTCATCTGTTGTATCGTCACGGCAGATCATTGCCGCACCGAGCTTTTCAGCACCTAATAACAGGAAAAGATGTTCAGGAACTGCCTGAAGGAATACCGGGATTCTATCGCCTTTTTTCACACCGATTGCTTTCAGTGCCTTTGCTGTAGCATCTACATAACCCCAAAATTCATGCCAGTTGTACTGACGTCCGTAATATTCGATAGCCGGACGATTCCAGTCTGTGTTCTGATTCTTTAAAAATTCGGTTACAGAACAAACCGGAACTGTAAGGTCACGGAATACTTCAGGATAGAAGTTCAGCCAGGGACGATCGATACTGGGTTTTCCAGTTAATACACAATTATTACTCATGGTAATTTTCTCCTTTAATGATAGTAGCTTTTCAGTTTTATAAGCTGATAATATAAAGTCAGTCTATATTGCCCTCTATTATCAGTCCGGAAGACAATTGTTCCCGGCAGGATATTCCTGTGTGATTTCCTCTGGATGCAAAACATATTTTCCTATTTTTCATCAATTACAAAGGTCATCATAACATACACAACAAAAGTATGTCAAGGAAACATTTGCTATAATTATAGATGGTTTAAAAAGAAACCTTATTTCCTGCAGATACCGTCTGAAAATTTTATTTTCTGAAATCTAGTCAAAAATCGTACTGGTACAGTTCTGAAAAAATTCAGAAGCCATAGACGGCTGTACGATTTCTTTGCCAAATCCATATACAACAGGTGATGCCTTTCTTTCAAAATCATATACCATAGTCTGCATCTTCACCGGATCTACAATCCAGTAAAGCTTAACGCCCGCCTGCTGATACAGAGATACCTTCGTTACGTAATCATGCTGTACATATTCAGGTGAGATGACCTCTACGATCCAATCCGGAGCGCCGCAGCAGCCTGAATTCGTCAAAATCTGCGGATTACAGATAATGGACAGATCCGGCTGAACATAATCCTCTTTATCCTCGGACAGCTTCACCAGAAACGGAGCCGGATATACCTCAAAATGCTTATCGCAGAGGCGGATTACATACTCGATCTCACAGGCCAGCTGATGTAAAACCCGCTGGTGGATTCGGTCGGGCTGCGGCAGTATATACTGCTTTCCGTCAATTATCTCTTTCCTTGTTTCTCCGGAATTCATGACAGCGCTGTTCCTGCTATCCGCACCTTTCGGGAAAGGATAGGTATTCGCACTGTACAGATCTGAAAAAAAGGAGGTCTGTGCCTGCGGCGTTCCTTCTGCAGGAGACCTTTCTAAGATAAGCTCATCTCCGGTTGCATGTTCCAGAAACCCGTTCTCCGTCATCTGTCTCAGAAGACGTTCTTTAACGGTCATCTGCTTCACAACCTGCTTCTTAGCGGCCAGCACTTTATCAAGCATCTCTTCAATTGCCGCCAGAGTCGTATAACGGGGATTTTTCGTAGCGCCGGAAAATATCTTATTCACCGTGCTGACAGGAATTCCCGTCATCTTTGCAATCTGCGCATTCGTCAGCCCTGCTGCCCTTTTCTTTCTTTTCAGTTCTGTAATATCCACATTCGGTCTATAATCACTCGGTCTATAATCTTTGGACATTCCGGCATCACATCTTTCATCTCTAATTGGGTATTCATTTTTTCTATAGTATACAAATTATATCCATCAACGGTCATTTTACCAGATTTTGTCGGTTTGTCAATAGCCATAAATGGATATTTTTTCATACATGAACAGCATATGACCGCAAATGGTTATTTCACGGTAAACGCAAGCTTTTTATAATAGGTTATTTTATTGTTATAAAAGGCTGTGAAGGCTCCATTACAGTACAATCCTGTTCGGGGACGCGCTCTCGCTCGGATC
>JAUNPP010000230.1 GCA_030536685.1 Lachnospiraceae bacterium | reverse complement strand
ATTGTTGTCAAAAAGAATTTTTGTTGTCAAATTGTGAAGATTTTTTACTTTCTTAATACAGCTTTGCACCAGCCGGAATGTGGTTATCTACCATCAGTAAATGCAGTCCCTCATGTCCGTCTTCTTCATGAACAGCAGAGATTAACATACCGCAGGATTCGATACCCATCATCGGTCTCGGCGGCAGGTTTGTGATTGCGATACAAGTCTTGCCAACCAGTTCTTCCGGCTCGTAATACTCGTGAATACCGCTTAAAATCACACGTTTCTCGTCTGTTCCATCATCAAGAACAAACTTGAGCAGCTTCTTAGATTTCGGAACTGCCTCACATTCCAGAACCTTAACAGCTCTGAAATCGGACTTGCTGAAAGTTTCAAAATCAACCATTTCCTCGAACAGCGGCTCGATTTTTACGTTGGAAAAATCAATCTTTTCTTCCACTGTTTCTGCCTGTGCCGGAGCTGCTTTTTCTGCCTTCTTCGGTGCGTCTGTTCCACCCAATGTTTTCATTGTCGGGAACAGCAGCACATCTCTGATTGCCGCTGAATCAGTCAGCAGCATAACCATTCTGTCAATACCGAATCCGATACCGCCTGTAGGAGGCATACCGATTTCCAGCGCATGCAGGAAATCTTCATCTGTTGTATTAGCTTCTTCATCGCCCTGTGCAAGCGCCTCTTCCTGTGCTTTGAAACGTTCTCTCTGATCGATAGGATCGTTCAGCTCAGAGTACGCATTTGCCATCTCCCATCCGTTCATGAAGAATTCAAAACGTTCTACATATTCGGGATTTTCAGGTTTCATCTTTGTTAAAGGTGAAATATCTGTGGGATGATCCATTACAAATGTGGGCTGAATCAGATGTTTTTCTACATATTCTTCAAAGAAAAGATTCAGGATATCGCCCTTTTTATGTCTTTCTTCAAATTCAATGTTATGCTCCTTTGCGGCAGCTCTTGCTGCTTCCAGATCAGCGATTTCATTAAAATCAACACCTGCATATTTTTTAACCGCATCTAACATCGTAATACGTTCAAAGGGCTTGCCCAGATCCATTTCGATGCCATTGTAAACAATTTTTGTAGTTCCCAGAACAGTCTGAGCTACATGACGGTACAGATTTTCTGTCAGATCCATCATGCCGTTGTAATCAGTATAAGCCTGATACAGCTCCATCAGAGTAAACTCGGGGTTATGTCTTGTGTCCAGACCTTCATTACGGAATACACGGCCGATTTCATATACACGCTCCAAACCGCCGACGATCAGACGTTTCAGATACAGCTCCAGAGAAATTCTAAGCTTCAGATCTTCATCCAGCGCGTTAAAATGAGTTTCGAACGGTCTTGCAGCTGCACCGCCGGCATTTGCTACCAGCATAGGTGTTTCTACTTCCATAAAGCCCTGTCCGTCCAGATAGGAACGGATTGCACGGATAATGGCAGATCTCTTGATAAATGTATCCTTTACCTCAGGATTCATGATCAGGTCCACATATCTCTGACGATAACGGATATCTGTATTGGTCAGTCCGTGGAATTTCTCCGGCAGAGGACTCATACTCTTGGAAAGAAGAGTGATCTTCTTTGCTTTTACCGATACTTCTCCTGTATGTGTGCGGAATACTTCACCCTCTACACCGATCAGATCGCCTACGTCCAGTTTCTTAAAATCTTTGTAAGGGTCTTCGCCCAGAATGTCACGTGCTACGTAAATCTGCATATTGCCCTTCAGATCCTGAAGATTGCAGAAAGAAGCTTTACCCATAACACGTTTGGACATCATACGGCCTGCCAGAGTGGTCAACAGAGCTTCTGCCGGTTCTTCGCCTTCCGGTGTATTGGCTTCTACCGCAGCAAACTTTTCTCTGATATCGGAAGTATGATCCGTTACATCATATTTTGTGATTTCAAAAGGATTGCGGCCTTCTTCCATCAGAGCCGCAAGCTTTTCTCTTCTTACTTTTTTCAGCTGATTCTCATCCTGAGCCTTCTGCTGATTTTTTCCTCTATTCTGTTCTCCCATTATTCAAACCTCTGAATTCCAAGAATTTTATACTGAACAGTACCTGCCATAGTAGGAACGTTCACCAGATCATTGATCTTTCTTCCCATTAAAGCAGCTCCTACAGGGCACTCGTTGGAGATTTTATTCTCCAGACTGTTCGCTTCTGCAGAACCTACGATTTTGTATTCCACCACTTCGTCCAATTCTGCGTCAAGCAGCTTTACGCTGCAGCCAACACTTACTTTATCAATTGAAATTTCATCATCAGAAACAACTTCTGCGTTCTTTAACAGCTGAGTTAATTCTGCAATTCTCGCTTCGATTTCTCTCTGTTCGTCTTTTGCAGCATCATATTCGGCATTTTCTGATAAGTCGCCCAGTTCTCTGGCGATTTTAATCTTCTCAGCAACTTCTTTTCGTTTGACATTAACTAACTCTTCCAGTTCCTTTTCATACCGATCCAGACCGGCACGGGTAAGCATATTCTTTTTAATTGTCTCTGCCATTATTATTGCTCCCTTTCTCAAAATCTAAAGAGGCTTCTGCACTTATCAGTCAGGCCGTTTTCATCACTTCACACCCCAACTGCGCAAAATCCATGGTTAATTATTATACTCTAATTTCTTTCAGCTTGTCAACCAGATACTCTCATTTTACGGCAAAATCCCATATTTCTTTGTATGGTGTTTATAGAAGCAAAACACCGCAGCTTCCTTTTCTCGAT
>JAUNPP010000229.1 GCA_030536685.1 Lachnospiraceae bacterium | reverse complement strand
TAGAAACCTATATTTTATCAGGATTCAGGAAAAATCAAAACTTGTAAACTACTGTTGTATTTAGAAAAATGGTAGAAAATGGCTTTGACTACTTTTTGACTGCAATAGCATCGAAAAAATACGGGAAAATCCGGAAAATCAGGGTATTTTTTGTAAAAATGAAAAGTGGTTAAAAAACATCCATGTCAGGGAAAGGGAAGCATCGTTCATTTAGTTTCCTTTTTGTTTCTTTTACATCTGCTTTTCAAGATAACATGATTGAATTCCGTTTTCGATAAATGTTTCTATTAAAACAAATCCGTTCTTTTCGAGAACACGAAGTGAAGCGGCATTTTTTGAAAAGCAAAATGCTCCTACTGAATTTAAGTCATATTCTTGCTTTATTTCGTTTAGAAATTTAGCAACTGATTCTGTGGCAATTCCTTGCCCCCATAAAGTTTTCTCAAATATACAGTAGCTAAGCATTGCTTCTGGAGTGCCATTTTTATCAATGCAATAGCACCAAACATCGCCAACATATTGCCCGTTCAAATAAATGGTTTTCCCAAAACTTGATGCATCAGGAAGCAAAGACTTATTATAATTCTCTATTGCTTGTTCCATTGACAGGACACTCCTTGGAAGCATTTCGTTAATTTCATCATCTTCCGTTTTTTCAAAATATATCCTCACTTCATCTACTTGTCTGCTGCGTAATTCAATGTCCATACAATCACCTCATCACCTCATGTCTAAACTATTTTAGTTGCCACATTTATTTAGAAAATCACTATAATCATCAGAAACAAAATTTTCATAAGCTCCGGCGATCTTTTCAATGTGCTTTCCAATTTCTCAAAAATTTTTCGAAAAAATATAAAATCGTGCAGATTTTTTTCGATTTACTTCACCTATGATGATTATACTCGATAAATGCGAATAAGTCTATTGCGTTTTCACAAAGCAAAAAATAGGCGGTACTCAGCTTCAAAAGCCAAATACTGCCTATTCTTTTGTTAGCCGATCCTGTCTGACAGATGCCGTAATCGTAATTTTTGTGAATTACTGTTTTACGGACACCTACCTAAGAATGACTGGATTTTTTGTTGTATTTCCTATAACCTTTTACGATCTTTTAT
This sequence comes from Lachnospiraceae bacterium, assembly GCA_030536685.1. Classification (GTDB taxonomy): domain Bacteria; phylum Bacillota; class Clostridia; order Lachnospirales; family Lachnospiraceae; genus TWA4. The sequence goes on along the minus strand of JAUNPP010000229.1, from coordinate 1,623 downwards.
AATCTTTCTTCTATCCGCAGCAGCCGATTGTATTTAGCTGTCCGCTCACCACGGCAGGGAGCACCTGTTTTAATATATTCCGTCTGCAAAGCCACTGCCAGATCTGCTATCGTAGTATCCTCTGTTTCACCGGATCGATGAGACATCACTGTTTTATATTGATGTTTTTTTGCATAAGCTATTGTTTCCATCGTTTCACTTAAAGTTCCGATTTGATTCGGTTTAATTAAAATAGCATTTGCCGCATGTTCTGAAACGCCTTTTTGCAGTCTGGATTGATTTGTTACAAATAAATCGTCTCCTACCAGCATCACTTTTTTTCCGATTTTCTTTGTAAAATTTTTCCAGCCTTCCCAATCTTCCTCATCCAACCCATCTTCAATAGAAGAAAGCGGATAACGCTCGCACAGTTTTGCAAAATAGTCAATCATTTCGCAGGAAGTTCTTTGAACTGATAAAGCCTCACAATCTGATGTTACACAATTGCTGACCGCCTGATCCGGTTCCAGATGCTGGAGCTGTTTTTTCTGCTTTACCAATCTGGTTTCCCCTGGAAAGTAATACAGTCCGCTGTCTGGCTGATATAGTTCACTGGAAGCCGCATCCATTGCAAACACGATATCCTTGCCACACACATACCCTGCCTTTTCCACCGCAGCCACCAGATAATCAAAAATTTCAAATGCATCATTTAAATCCGGTGCAAACCCACCTTCATCTCCCACACCCGTTGTATGATGATCTTTTTTCAAAATTTCCTGCAGAGAATGATAAATCTCACAGCACCATCTAAGTCCTGTCTGAAAAGAATCTGCATTTTGGGGCATAATCATAAATTCCTGAAAATCTACGCAGTTAGCCGCATGTTTTCCCCCATTTAGAATATTCATCATGGGAACAGGTATTTTAAATTCCTTTTTGGAAGCTAAAAAACGATATAACGGAAGATTTGCATTTTGTGCAGCCGCTTTTGCAGCCGCCAGTGATACGCTCAAAATGGCATTTGCTCCCAGAATTGATTTATTATCCGTTCCATCCTCCATCAGCATACACTGATCCAGTTCTTTCAGATTACTGATACTTTTTCCTGACAAAATACTGTTAATTCGCTCATTTACATTGGAAACTGCTTTTCGCACACCTTTTCCCATATAACGTTTCCCACCATCCCGAAGCTCATATGCCTCAAACTGACCTGTCGAAGCGCCGGAAGGAACGGCTGCTCTGCCTGTAATTCCATTACTTAAAACCACAACCGCCTCTACTGTTGGAAAGGCTCTGGAGTCCAATATCTCCCTTGCAAATACCTTTTTTATCACAACCTGATGCATCATAAAAAATCTCCCTTCAAATCAAAATATTTCTTGCTGCTTTGCAGCCCTTTCTCTCTGCTTTCCATAATATTTTGACCTAAACTTTGTTTTTTATGCTGTTTATCAATGTAAAGTTAAATGCCTTTTTGCGCAAGCACAACGGCATTTAGACCTTTTGACCCTGATATCATGTAATAAAATCAATATAACCAAAAGAGAAAGCAGGCGATACGTAACCGACTGCTTTCTCACATTTTTGCTATACCTTCAAAACTGCACATTGTCTTTCTTTATCTATTCATATTCAGAC
>JAUNPP010000228.1 GCA_030536685.1 Lachnospiraceae bacterium | reverse complement strand
TATGATATGGGTGCGACACGTTCCTTGATAACTGCATAAGCAGGAAACAAGGCATATACAAAATTTTTGTATAGAGAACTGATATTCCGAAGAGTGGAATGAGGGAGTAACGTCCTGAAACGCTCTCCTTAATACTCCTACACGCTGTGCTAACTGCTGAAATGCACGGTGTGAAGCTAGGTGAAGTCGGCAGAGAGATACCGTAAGGCATGAAAATGTCACGAAAGCTGTCCAGCGGTGGGCGGTGTATCCTATATGCCGGAGGTCTATAAAATATCTATGGCGAGAATAACTTAGAAATAAGTTTGACGAACTTGCGAAAGTAAGGGTCTAAACGTAGCTTATGTAGAAATGCATAAACCGTGGACACGGGGTATGTGGGGTAAAGTAAGAATCCATGTTATGAAATACCCTATTGTGTTACAGGCACAATCAAGCATACAGGCTCATAGCAAGAACCTACGGATATATGGACAGATAGGAATATCGGAACGTGGGAAGCTGTGAATACAAATGATAAGGATTCAGCAATCCGATGTTGTAGTGATAGAAAAAATCGAAAGCCAGTAGCAAATACTGGCAAGTCGGCAGACTTTCCGCTATCGGGATAATCTATCCTAATCACAGTGAAATCAGGGGCACGAGCGTTGATATTTCCTGTAATGGGAAAAGGAGCAACAGCCCCAAGACAGGATTTAGTTTCATTATTATTTCTAAATCTTTCAAGGTTCTTGTATGACTAATAGAAACCAAGTCCGAAAGGAGGCGGTTGACTTGACTGTCGATACGAACTTAGAGAGGCAACCAAAGCAACAAAAACTACGCAACGCCGAATATTACGATATGCAAGATGTTATGGATAAGCTATATGAGGAATCCTGTAAAGGTAAATCATTCCATAAACTAATGCACCTTATTACCTGCGAAAACAACATACTTTTAGCGTTCAGAAATATTAAAAACAACAAAGGCTCAATGACTAAGGGAACAGACGGGAAAACAATCACGCAGTATAAAGGGTGGTCGGAAGAACAGTTTGTCAGATACTTTCAAAGTAAATTTGCAAACTATCACCCGAAAAGTGTACGCAGAACAGAAATTCCTAAAGTCGGGCAGCCAGATAAAATGCGTCCGTTAGGTATTCCATGTATGGACGACAGGATTATACAGCAATGTATCATCCAAGTATTAGAACCGATATGTGAAGCTAAGTTCCATGCTCATAGTTATGGCTTTAGACCTAACAGAGCGGCAAGCCATGCCATTGCAAGGGCACAATCCCTTATGAATGTCAGCAAACTACACTATGTTGTAGATGTGGATATAAAAGGATTCTTTGACAATGTAAATCATGGCAAGCTGCTCAAACAAATGTGGGCAATGGGCATACGAGATAAAAGCCTAATCTGCATAATCGGCAAGATACTAAAATCTGAAATTGAGGGAATCGGCAGACCAGACAAAGGGACGCCGCAGGGCGGAATTATCAGCCCGCTGCTCTCAAACATTGTTCTGAACGAACTCGACTGGTGGTTGAGTGACCAGTGGGAAACCAAAAGCACAAGATACCCCTATACGCACAGTCACAAATATGAAGCCTTGAAAAAGTCCAACCTTAAAGAATTTTTCTTCGTGCGTTACGCCGATGATTTTAAGATTCTCTGTAGAGATTACAAAACAGCAAAAAAGATATTCATTGCTGTAAAAGAATGGCTTTGGGAAAGACTGGGGCTTGAAATCAGTCCGGAAAAATCCAAAATCACAAATGTTCGCAAGAAGAAAACGGATTTTCTTGGCTTTGCATTGTATGTGACGAAAAAGGGTAAGAAGTATGTGTCTAAAAGTAATATTTCGGAAAAAGCGAAAAAGACAATGAAAACCAAGCTCAAAGAGCAAATCAAAGTAATTCAGCACGATACATCACCCCACCAAGTAAGCCAGTTTAATTCAATGATTCTTGGTATGCACAATTATTATAATTCTGCTACGGGGTGCAGTCGTGATTTTCGAGAAATCAATTTCGTTGTCAGCAAGAGCCTGAAGCATAGGCTTAGAGTGAAAACCAAAAAGGTTAAGAGAATTAAAAATAATAAATCGCTATTGCCTGAAAAAGTGCCAAAATCCAAAACGTATCAGAAATTCTATGGTAGTTATAACGGAAAGCCGAAAGTCGTGGCAGGTGTACATATCTTCCCGATTTATGGCTGTAGGTTTGTTACTCCGAGAATGTTCACACGAGAGGTTAATAAATATACCCCACAAGGCAGACAGCTTATACACAAAAATCTGTCTACCGTTCAACACCTAATTCAGTATCTTTTGGAATCAAAAGATTACGGAAAATCTGTGGAATACAATGATAATCGTATTTCACTTATGGCAGGACAAAATGGAAAATGTGCAGTAACAGGAGAACCACTCTGTATATTTGACATGGAATGTCATCATAAAAAGCCCAAAAAGCTAGGTGGTACGGACGAATATAAAAACCTCATGTGGGTAAAAGCGGATGTACATAAACTTATCCATGCTACAGAAGCAGATACGATTGCAAAATATCTTGATATTCTCAAACTTGATGACAAGGCACTGAAAAAGGTTAATTCTTTAAGACTATCAGCAGGAAATTTAGAAATAGTAGCTAACGCAAACTAAATTTTGTTGGAGCGCCGTGTGCGGGGAAAGCTCGCACGCACGGTGTGGAGTGGGGGAAAATTCGGAGATAATTTCAAAGAATTACCTATCACTATA
>JAUNPP010000227.1 GCA_030536685.1 Lachnospiraceae bacterium | reverse complement strand
TTCAGTTATCAAGGTTCTTTGCTGTTCTCATCAGACAGCTTTGATAGTTTATCATGTTCAAAACCGTTTGTCAAGAACTTTTTTCATTTATTTTTTTGCTTTTCGCAAGCTGTTGTTTGCTCTCTCAAGCGACAACTTCTATACTTTATCATATCAGTTATCATCTGTCAAGAACTTTTTTAACTTTTTTCGAAACCAGCTTACATTCAAGAAGTGGTTTCTTTGCGACAGCCAGACTATCATAACACCACATATTCTGGCTGTCAACTGTTTTTTTGTTTATTTTTTAAATTTTTTCAACTTTTTGTTTTTTATATATAATTCAATTAATAGAATAAATAAAGCCGCCCTTCGGCGACTCTATTTTCGATAAAAAATACGTATCTGTTCAGTCCCCTCACAGATATTTGCCTACTGAACAGTTACAAAAATACTTAAAAACACTTGTACAAACAGGTCTGTCTCATAGAGAACAGACAGAATCGGATCTTTCTCCACCATAGCAAGACATTCTTTTCCAATCGAAGAATTGTAAAATATGGTAAGTACCAGAAGTACCATCCAGATCACGATCAACCCCTTAAGCATACCAACAATTGCTCCTGCTGCATGATTAACTCCGCTCAGCACAGGCAGACGCGACATAATATCCAGACCGCCTGCCGCCAGCCGGATTGCCGCAGCCGCCACAATGTAAGACAACAGAAACGACAATCCGTTCATAATCATCGTCGCCAGGTACTCTGCAATATATTCCGCAAATGTTTCTGCTGCCAGATAGTGATAAATCTGTACATTGTTATTTTCGCCAAGTGCTTTTTTCACACTTTTCGGAAGAGTCAGCCCATCAAGCAGCGCAGAATCATCTCCCGCTTCCGTTTTCAGCAGCTGTTCGCTGACAGACTCTTTACAGCGTTCTTCGATTTTTTCGTATATCGGGGTTTGTTCTTTTAAAAATTCATTTACATAGGGATTGATTACCCATACTACTGCGATTGTCAGCACTACAAACATCAGGGAAACCGCTTCTTTCACGAAACCGCGGCTGTATCCCTGATAAGAAAACACAAAAACAGCAATCAAAGCCGCTATTCCAAGCCATGTTATTTCCATCATTTAAACTTAATCGTACTTAATCCATTGTCCATCACCAGCATATACTTGTTCATGCCCACGCGGAAGAAATCATCAATAGCTCCCTCATCGATATTTCCATTAAATTTCTCCACTCCGTCGGTAGTGATCACACATACCTGAGAATCGTTGTTCATCACGATATGTCCATCACTCATACGAATACTGGTGTATGCAATGTTAAAGTCTTTTTCAAATTTTACGTGTCCGGAGGTATCGTATACCTTCATCGTGTACATTTTGTCTTTTCCATCATTTTTAAAAACAAGCCCAATGTTGTCTTTGTCATAAAATGTACTGATGATTTCCTCTTCCACCTGTACATTCGCACTTTCCTTCGGAATCTGCTTTCCCTCAAAAATGCTGAATCCATCATCGCGAAAAGCAACCGCTGTAGAAGAATCCAGGTATTCCACCTGGGGAATAACAACTCCCTGATACTGATATCCGCTTACAATGTTGTCAATCTGATTCTGGCCCGCAGTCGCAAAATTGTAAAATGCCACATAGCTGGTCGTCTCCTCGCCGCTCACAAACTGATACGATACCATGATCAGCACGCCATCCTCTGAAACTGCAATGTCAAGCGGATATCCCGGGTCATCCACGCGCGTCTGATTTTCCGCAATCAGACTTCCGTCGGAAGCATAAAAATCAATCCAGGTGTCTTCACCGCCATCTAAGATAGCTGCTACCACTCCCTGTTTTGCCACTTTGATCTTTACAATATTCAGCGTGGTTTCAATCTGACCAAGTTCTCCATCTTTATTAAAAATGCAAATATTTGTGCCTCCCTGATCTGCCACTGCAATTGTCCCGTCACATTCATCGGCAATCGGATTTTGCATCTCATAGGTGACATTCCAGGCAATATTCCCCTCATAGTCCTGAACAGCAACACCATCTCCGCTGTATTTAAACAAAGAACCATCCAACTCCAGATACTGAGCAGAAACTGTATCTTCATTGTCACTGGTGCTGATTACTTTATAGTCATCATAACTGCGATATTTCACAAACAAAAGTACCCCGACACACACTGCCGCTGTCACTCCGACTGTGATTCCTGTACGAATCATCACTTTTCGTCTATGCTTCGCAAGACGGGCATCGTAATTCGTGATATCCTCTGTCGCTGCCTGAATATTTCTTTCCAGTTTTTTCTGGTTTTTTAAGACCTTTCTTTTCCTCATTTTACGTTTCAAATTGCTTATCAGATTACTCATAATGCCTTCCTTATCTTTTTTTCTGAAGTTCCTTATCATTGCATCACACAGATTTTATATGCCGCAACTCATTCTCATGTGGATTGTACCACATTCTCCTATGGAAGTAAAATTTTTTCTCCCGGATAGATAATTGTCTCTTTCGAAATCCCGTTCAATTGACAGATGGCATCCACCTGACTGGAACTGCCATAAACAGACTGACTGATCGAAGTCAGGGTATCCCCCGGCCGAATCGTATAAGCTTCAGGGGCCGCCGCCGCAGGTGTCTCAACGACCTGTGGTATCTCAGAAGGCTCTGGTGTGACTTTCGGCTTCTCAGAAGGTGTCGGCGTCACCCGCGGTGTTTTTGCAGGTGTCGGTGTCGCCGTTATGGAAGGCGTCGGTGTGGCTGTCACA
>JAUNPP010000065.1 GCA_030536685.1 Lachnospiraceae bacterium | reverse complement strand
ATTTGTCGTATCAATCTTCTATCTGCTGTAAATCACCGCTACTCTGGCAATTGTATACAGATTGATCAGTTCAAATCCTGTTCTTTCCCTGTCACAGTTTTCCAGATACCGATACCAGTCCCAGACACTTTCCGGCATCTCTCCGGAAAGCAGTCTGTGCGGAACACCGCAAAGCGTCATAAAAAACGGTACGTTCTGTTCCAGACATGCACGGATCACATGTTCCGTCGCATCGCACGGTTCCTGCGCCACTACCCAGTCATATCCGGCCAGAGAAGTTTTACAGTAATCAAATGACTCCTTCACTGCACGAAATCTGCCCGCACACCGTTCGCGGTTTCTCTCCCCGTCCGAAACTTCAAGCTTCGGGTCCATGCAAGTCATCTGATATCCCCTCCCGGCCAGCATCCGGGAAACTCTTCCGATTCTTCCTCCGCCCACCTCCAAAACAGACTGGGACTTCTCAATCGGAAGCACCTGATCAATATACTCAGCAAATGCCTCCTGCCTGGACGGATATCCGCGGCACCACAATTTAAAATCAAAATAGTCATCAGAAATGGTTTTCTCCTTCGGCAGCCGAATCTCCTCCTCCAGCAGTTGAAGCTTCTCCCCTGTAAGTTCATTGGGATTTTCATTTCTATACTGCACAATACGTTCCAGTTCTGTATCTGTCGTACTCATCACCTAATCTTTCTGCAGATGACACTGCTCACATGCTTTTTTTAACTTTTCATACTTTATCTGATACTCCATCAACCTCGGTACATACTCCGGAGGTTTCCTGCGCCCTGCCTCCCAGTCTTCAACTGTACGAAGCGGTATTCCAAAATAATCTGAAAACTCTTTCCTGCTCATTCCGGTTCCTTTTCTGAGATTTCTGATTCTATCACCTGATTCACCTGTTTCCATAAAACTCTGAGTTCCTTTCTATAAAACTCGTGCCTGAGCTTGATATTGCGAATTGCCGCTTGTATAGATTACCATTAATTAATCCGACAATTAAATGACCAAGTATTCCCTCTCATCATCTTAAAGACAAACCGATTTCCTCTTATGACTTTAAAAACAAACCTTTTCCGCAATTCCACACTATTATATATCACGCAATGCGTGGTTTCAGGCAATTATACCACGCATCGCGTGATTTGACAAACATATTCAACATACAGAACGTGGCAAACGCATAATTTTCTATCTTTCGCTCCATTGGTGAAATACACACGATATCACTGTACCGGCAGCTGAATCCATATTTTTAGTTTTTCATCCTCATATTCAGCAGATATTCTTCCATTCATTTGCTCGATCAGTATTTTGGAAATAGCTAATCCAAGACCTGTTGACTTTTTTGCATTTTCCACCGTATAAAAACGATCAAAGAGCCTGTTGACATCTACCTCGCTCAACGCAGAAGCCCTGTTTGCAAAAACAATTTTTCCTGAATCTGTCAGAGTAATGTCCAGATCTCCATCACTATATTTAATCGCATTCTGGATCAGATTGGAAAAGATACGGGATAATGCAACCCTGTTCACCTTGCAGATTACCTTTTTTTCTGTTATGAAAATGTTCGGCGTTATTTTCTGTTCCTGAAAAACTGCATAAAACCCTAATATGCTTTCTTCCAAAACACTGTTTACTGCGACAGATTCCACACTGCTGTCATATTCCGGAGATGCAGCGACTGAATAGCGAAAAAGTTCTTCTGTAAGCTGCTTTAATACTTCCGTGCGGTTTCTGATCACCTCGATATATCGCTCCGCCTCCTTACTTTTCTCCAGATGATCGAGCAGATCCAGATAAGCGCTGATTGCCGTAAGGGGAGTTCGCAGATCATGTGAGATATTTGCAACAGCATGTTTTAACTCCCTGTCTCCCTGCTGAAAACGGCGGCGCTCCCTGCGCAGCTTTCGAAGCTGAATATTGATAGAGTTTGCCAGGCTGCGCAGATATCTGTCATTACAGGAAATATCAATCAGAATATTTGTATCGGTTTCGAGTCTGTCCGCAAAAGCTTCTTCAATCTCTCCTGCAGCTTTTTGCAGCATATAAAGTTTAATCAGAAGAGCAATTATTATGACAGCCATAATCCCAACCAGACACCATAACCATATCTCCATAACAAAACTTCCTTATTTTAAATTCTTTTTCCTGAAAAGGTATATCCCACCTGCGGTCATTGTAACCGTAATGAAAACAGAGGAAGCGACCATACGGACAGGATTGCTGATTTCCACCTGCCACATTTTCAAGCCCTGGCCTGTGGGCAGAAAGTCCAGTATAAATTCATAGACTGCCCGCATTGTACCGCTGATATAATTCGGATTCGGCGCCGCTTCAGACATCTCCATTCCGTTTGCGGTAATTTCAACGCCGCTTACCATCTGCGGCTGGCTGAGAGCATTATAGATCATACTCGTAAAAATAAACACTCCCAGAAACAAAAAAATGGAAGCAGCAGCCGTTATCGCTTTATTTTCACAATTCATACTGAGACAGGTAAATATTGCTGAAAAAGCAGCCGTAAAGAAAACAGCGATCACCAAATACAAAAGCAAACCGGAAACACCAATTTTCCATGTACCCAGCACAGGAATACCAACCAGCGCTCCAATCAGCCAGACCATCATAATAAACAATGTCGCTGAAAAAACCGTCAACAAATTGGCAATATAGATTTCTGCTCTTGTATGACCTGCGATAATCTTGTTTCGAATCGTTCCATCGCTGTATTCTGTTCCAAGAAACATACTGGCAAACAGCGCACAAAATGCACCTGTCAAAATAGCAAAATGAAAGTAATATTCATCTATACAGCAATCATATTCCGCCAGATCAACAACCGCCTGTCTGCATCCGTTCAACATATAAACAACCGAATAAACCAGCATAACTGCCATGCACAGCCAAAATGTTTTATCCTTCCGAAGACGGGAAAAATTCGCAGATAACACCTTATACATTCCTTCCACCCCCTACAAGATTGATGTAGTAATTTTCAAGGCTTTCGTCGCACTCTTTCATTGATCTTACCTCACAATCCTGTGCAGAAAGCTTTAATGTTAATTCTGTTACACTGATTTTTCCAAAAATATCGGCCTCATACTCCGACAGAATCCTGTATTCCAGTCCGCATTCATCCAATACACGGCTTAATACTTTAGTATCGGATACCGTTAAATGAATCCTTTTTCGACAGATTGATTCCAGATCGGCAGCGCTGATTTCTTTTATGATACGCCCGTTATCAATAAATCCAAAATGGGTTGCCAGCTTTGACAATTCATCCAGTATATGGCTCGAAATCAGCACAGTAATTGCATGTTCCTGATTGAGTTTCAGGATCAGCTCCCTTATTTCAACAATCCCCTGCGGATCCAATCCATTTACCGGCTCATCCAGAAGCAGAAAATCAGGATCGCCTGCAAGTGCAATTGCAATGCCCAGGCGCTGACGCATGCCAAGCGAAAAATTTTTCACCTTTTTCCTGCCTGTATTTTCAAGCCCGACAAGCTTCAGGATATCCGCTATTCCATCAAACGAGGGAAGTCCAAGTACACGATACTGCTGTTTCAGGTTATCCACGGCAGTCATTTCCAGATAGACCGAAGGCGTTTCCACTACCGCGCCCATTCTGCGGCGGGATTTTACGATTTCTTTCTGCCTGTTTCCAATGCCATAGATAAAATATTCCCCCTCTGACGGTTCCTGAAGCCCGCAGATCAGGCGAATCAGAGTAGTCTTACCAGCACCATTTTTACCGACAAAACCATAAATCGCTCCTTTTGGAACATTCATCGTGACTCCATTAAGAGCTTTATAGCTGCCATAGTATTTCTTTAAAGAGTTTGTTTTCAGAACATATTCCACAACCTTACCTCCTTGTAGTTGATGCTGTCATCCTAACACAGAACCGTTCAGAAAATAGTAAAGAAAACAGTAAAGAAATCGTAAAGATTTTATTTTATTTCATTTTCATCTTAAATCCAATTCCCCAAACGGACTCAACATACTCCCTTCCGCCTGCTTCGCGGAGCTTCCTGCGAAGATTACTGATATGTGTCTTTAATGAATTTTCCGTACAATCGGGGGTATCCGCGCTGATCAGCTCCAGCATCTGCGATTTTGAGATAACCCTTGTTGGATTTTGCATTAGCAGCTTCAAAATCGCATATTCCGTTCTCGTCAGTTTCAGTTCTGTACCGTTTATAGCTGCCATACGTGTATAAATATCAAGCTCCAGTTCCTCAAAACGCAGAACCTCCGATCCGCCGAAAGCGTCAAAAGTCCGCAGATGCACCGCAATACGAGCTAACAATTCCTTTGTATGAAAAGGCTTCGTCACATAATCAACCGCACCGCCAAGCAAAAGATCAACCTTATCCTCCACATCCGCCTTTGCACTCAAAACAATCACCGGAATCCCTTTTATATGCGGCAGAACCTCTTCGCCGCTCAGGCCAGGCAGCATTAAATCAAGAAGCACAAGATCCGGCCTGCACTGCGAAACCACAAGTACCGCCTCCGTACCCGAAAAGGCACGAACAACGCCATACCCCTCTCCCACAAGGATCTCCTCAAGCACATTTCCGACATGCAGATCATCCTCAACAATCAAAATATTTCTCAAACCCCTGTTCACACACATCCCCCCTGTTATTTAATACGATCCAGACCCAACAAAACAACAGGCTCACAGCTGCGCAAGTCCTCAGGAGCATCAGGTGCAAAGCACCCCTTAGCCCCAGAGAACTTCGCGTAACTGCGAGCCTGCGTCCTCCGGACAAAAAATCTGTCCAAATGTCCAAAACTGCCTATACGTAACCTGCTTTATACGGGATAAGCCTTATTATCTGTATCTGCCGCTTTCGGATCTATTTTACTCTTTTTTGCTTCTCTGTCTTTAAAGAATTCAACTGCTACCTGAGGGAAGAGCGCATAAGACAGTACGTCCTCATCCTGTTCCTTCCACTGGGACATTTCTGCTTCCAGTTTATCCAGTTCCGGAGGAATCAGGTCAGCGGGACGACAGGTGATCGGCTGTTCATCTCCGATAACCTTTTTCTGCACTTCCTGATTGAAGGGTTTAACGGTTGCGCCGTACTCACCACGCAGAACTGCCTTTGTTTCAGCAGTTGCCATTTTGTAGCGTTCACCCATCAGTACGTTGAATACAGACTGTGTTCCGACAATCTGAGAAGAAGGTGTTACCAGAGGGGGTTCACCCAGGTCTTTACGAACACGGGGAACTTCATCCAGTACATCGTAGTATTTGTCCTCTGCTCCCTGTTCCTTTAACTGGGAAACCAGATTGGAGAGCATACCGCCGGGTACCTGATATAACAGGGTCTTGATGTTAACGCCCATAACCTTGGGATTTAACAGACCTGTCTTTAATGCATCCTCCTGCATCGGTCTGAAGTAATCTGCGATTTCAGCAAGCAGGTTCTGATCATAACCGGTATCATAAGGAGTACCGCGGAAGGTTTCCACCATAACCTCGGTAGCAGGCTGTGAAGTACCCATGGAAAAAGGTGACATTGCGGTATCAATTACATCGACACCTGCTTCTACTGCCTTTAAGTAGGTCATAGAAGCAACACCTGATGTATAATGTGTGTGCAGCTGAATGGGCAGTGAAGTTACTTCCTTCATTGCGGAAATCAGCTCGGTTGCCTTATAAGGAACTAAAAGACCGGCCATATCCTTGATACAGATGGAATCTGCGCCCATATCTTCGATTTTTTTTGCCATTTCTGTCCAGTATTCCAGCGTATAAGCATCGCCCAGGGTATAGGACAGAGCAACCTGTGAATGGCCTTTTTCTTTTTTAGATGCATTTACTGCAGTCTGAAGGTTTCTCAGGTCGTTCATACAGTCAAAAATACGGATGATATCAATACCGTTTGCGATAGATTTCTGAACAAAATATTCTACCACATCATCTGCATACTGATGGTAGCCTAAAATATTCTGACCACGGAACAGCATCTGCAGCTTTGTATTTTTAAATCCGTCTCTTAATTTTCTCAGTCTTTCCCAGGGATCTTCCTTCAGGAAACGAAGACTGGCATCAAATGTTGCGCCGCCCCAGCATTCTACAGAATGATAGCCGACCTTATCCATTTTATCAATGATAGGAAGCATCTGTTCTGTTGTCATTCTGGTCGCAATAAGAGACTGATGCGCATCTCTTAACACGGTTTCTGTTATTTTAATAGGTTTTTTTACGATTTCTGCCATTTTTTATCCTCCAGAGTCAAACGACTTATATTATACGCCAAATATTGCCATAAATACACCCGCTGCAACAGCTGTACCAATAACACCTGCTACGTTGGGGCCCATTGCATGCATCAGAAGGAAGTTGGTAGGATCTGCTTCCGCGCCGACCTTCTGGGATACACGGGCTGCCATGGGAACAGCGGATACACCGGCTGAACCAATCAGAGGATTTACTTTTCCGCCTGTTACTTTACACATGATCTTACCAAAGATAACGCCTGCTGCAGTACCGAAACAGAATGCGATCAGACCTAATACTACGATCTTAATGGTTGTCCAGTTCAGGAAAGCTTCTGCACTTGTTGTAGCGCCTACAGAAGTACCCAGAAGGATAACAACGATATACATCATGGCATTGGATGCGGTTTCTGTCAGCTGTTTTACAACGCCGGATTCTTTAAACAGGTTACCTAACATCAGCATACCAACCAGAGGTGCTGTAGAAGGCAGAATCATACATACAACGATTGTAACGATAACAGGGAACAGGATTTTTTCCAGCTTGCTGACCGGACGAAGCTGTTCCATCTTGATCTTCCGCTCTTCCTCAGTTGTCAGCGCCTTCATGATCGGGGGCTGAATAATCGGTACCAGTGACATATAAGAGTACGCTGCTACTGCGATCGGACCCATAATATCCGTCTGACCCAGCTTACCTGCAAGGAAAATGGAGGTCGGGCCATCCGCACCGCCGATAATCGATACAGCCGCTGCTGCTGCATCAGAGAAGCCTAAAAGCATTGCGCCGATATAGGCTGCAAAAATACCAAACTGTGCTGCAGCACCCAGAAGAAAGCTCATGGGATTTGCAATCAGAGGACCAAAGTCGGTCATCGCACCTACGCCCATGAAAATCAGGGACGGCAGGATAGACCATTCATCCAGCAGGAAGAAATAATGAAGTAATCCGCCCTCTTCCATAATAGGGGGATAAATATTTACCAATAACATACCAAAGGAAATCGGTACAAGAAGCAGCGGTTCATACTCCTTGGCGATTGCCAGGTAAAGGAACACACAGGCAACCACGATCATGGCATAATTTCCGAAGGAAAGGCCAAAGAATGCGGTCTGATGCGCCAGGTTTCCCAATGTTTCTAAAATGCCCATTAATAAAACCTCCGATACGGATTAGTTTAATGTAGCTAATACAGCACCGCCGTCAATAGCGTCGCCTACTTTACAGTCAATAGAAGCTACAGTGCCATCTTCAGGAGCAACAACCGGGATTTCCATTTTCATTGCTTCGATAATAATAACGGCATCACCTTTCTTTACGGCAGTGCCTACACCGGCCTCTACTTTTACAACCTTACCGGCTGCTCCTGCCTTTACCTGGATGCTGCCTGCACCTGCTGCTGCGGGTTTTGCTGCTGCTTTCGGTGCTGCCTTGGGAGCTGCCTTAGGCGCTGCTGCGGGGGCTGCTGATGCGCCTCCCTCAGTTTCTTCTACAGTAACATCGTATGCTGTACCATTTACGGTAATAATATAACTTTTCATGGGGTACTCCTCCTTAAATACTTTGTAATGAAGCCATCACTGTTATTCTCTGTCTATGCTGTTATTCGCTGGCTACGCTCTTTTCCATTTGTTCTGAGCAGATCTTTTAATGGAACGGACAACAAAGCCATCTGCGGGAACGCCTTCGCTGGCTGCAATCGCTGCTGTAATAACAGCAACCAGCTCCAGGTCATCTGTCAGCTCTTCCTCCGGTTCAGCAGCCGGAACAGGCGCTGCAGGAGCAGGCTTTGAAGCAGGCGCTGCGGGGGCAGGCTTTTTACCAATGGATTCGATTGCTGCGGTCAGTTTCGGCAGCAGGGAAATCAGCACAGCGATAAAAATAAGAACCACGAATACGGTGCCCATACCAAGAACCGTATTAACCAGCGCTTTTACTAAAATTTCACCTAATGTCATCTAAATTCACCTCGAATCGGATTTAAACCGTTCCGTGTTTCTTTTCCGGAGAAACGGCTCTCTTTGTATACAGCATCTCGAATGCAGCAATTACATGCTTTCTGGTTGCTGCAGGATCAATAATGGCATCTACATAGCCTCTGGAAGCTGCCGCCTGTGCGCTTGCCTGTGCTTCCTGATATTCTGCTGCTTTCTCTCTGATCAGCTCAGGAGCTGCCTTGCTTGCTTTAATTTCCTCTGCATACATGATTCTTACAGCGCTTTCTGCATTCATCATTCCGATAGAGCTTTCAGGCCATGCAAATACCAGGTCTGCACCCAGCGCCTTGCTGTTCATTACAACATATGCGCTGCCGTATGCTTTTCCTGCCATTACATTTACCATCGGCACACTGGCGCTGCCGTATGCATAAGCCATCTCTGCCATTGCTTTGGAAAGCTTCATTTCCTGATGTCTGTCAGCCTTCAGTCCTGACACATTGGTAATCGTCAGGATCGGGATGTTAAACGCATCACAGAATTTAATGAATTTTGCAGCCTTGCCGCAGCCATTGGAAGAAAGTCTGCCGTCAAAGCTTTCTGTTACATTGCCTTCTTCATCGCAGATTTCTGTCCGGTTGGCAACTGCACCTACCGTAGCGCCATTCAGGCGCATAAAACCGGTTACCATATCTTTTGCGTATCCGGCTCTGACCTCTGTAAATACATGATTATCTGCAATCATGGAAAGTGCGATGGAGGTATCTCCCGCGCAGTTTTCAATGCCTTCGCACAGTCTGTTCAGGTCATCGGTGCTTTCTTCCAGCGCACAGTCTTCACTGTTGGCAGGCAGGAAAGAAATCAGGGTACGCATCTGTGAGAGAACTTCTTCTTCCGTATCAGCGATATCTACCACGCCAACCTTTTCCGCCTGGAATTCTGCAGTTGCAATTTCATCTGCATTCTGACATTCCAGAGTATTGGGGGAATTTACATAAAGACTGGCTTTTTTGGCATCCATAAAGGTAAAGTCGGTCAGTGTGGGGATTACTGCCATACCGCCGCCGCAGGTACCGAAAATACCGGTAATCTGGGGAATCATGCCGCTTGCCTTAATCTGACACAGATACAGCTCGCCAAATGCGTTCAATGCATCTGTTGCTTCCTGAAGTCTCATACCTGCGCAGTCGATCAGACCTGCTACAGGTACTCCTGTTTTCATTGCAAGATCATAAAGTTTTACGATTTTTCTGGCATGCATTTCGCCGATGGTACCACCTAATACAGACGCATCCTGGCTGTATACATATACAGGCTTGCAGTCAATTGTACCATAACCGGTAATTACACCGTCAGAGGGGGTTTCTTTTGCCTGCATATTAAAGGATGTACTTCTTGCAGTAACATTTCCGCCGATTTCCACGAAACTGCCTGCATCCAGTAATCCTGCAATACGCATGCTAGCTGATGAATTACTCATTTTACGATGTCCTCCATTGTTTATTTCAAATCATTAACATTGTGTGTTATAAATTCATATATAATTTATAATAATTAGAAGATAATTGCAAGAGAATTGATTAAATGCTTGAACTTTTATGAATTTTCCACATATCGTTTTATTTTTTCGCATTTCCCTTTGCTTTTTCGCTTAAAACACAAAAAGTCCGCCGGATTTCCGGCAGACTTTCCGTGTTTTTTTATAGCCATTCCGGCTTTTTGTACAGAAATTTGGCAAATTCTTCCAATGATTGATTCACGATCAGCTCCTGAGGGAAGTTCATTTCGGCAATCAGTTCTGCTGCGCAGCTGTGATTTCCCAGTTCTGTCACAACATGCGCATCGCTGTTTAAGATAACCGGAGTACCATATTTCTCACAGTAATGAAGCAGGATCTTAGCATTTTCCCTTGTATTTTTACGAATGCCGCCGGGTCTTAGGGAACCCTGGTTCAATTCCAGAAGCGTTTTGGTATCACGCGCCTTAATGGCAAGCTGTTCGTAGTCTACCGGGAAACGTCCGTCATCCGGGTGTCCGATAATTGTGACATACGGATTTTCACAGACATTCAGATAGGCTCTGGTTACAGATTCGATGTTTCTTTCTTTCTGAAAACAGGGCGGATGGATACTGGCTACGCAAACGTCCATCTCTTTTAACGTTCTTTTGGTAAGATCCAGGTTGCCGGCTGCATTCAGAATATTCAGTTCCGTTCCAAGCAAAAGCTTCTGTCCGTTGATGACTCTCGGAACTACCTTCAGATTGTTAAAATAAAATTCATGACAGGTTCCGGGCATTGTCGGTGCATGTTCGGTAATCCCAAGAACCTCCAGTCCCAGAGTGCGGGCCTGAGCAGCCATCTCATAAATTGTATTGTATGCATGGCCACTGGCCAATGTATGGGTATGAATATCTAATACATCAATCACCGGATTCCCTCCATACTTTATACGATTATTTTACATCCTTCATGCTGAAGCTGATTCTGCCCATCTTATCCTTGCCCAGGCAGACAACCTTTACCTTATCGCCCAGAGTCAGAACGTCTTCTACACGATTGATACGCTGTTTACTGATCTTGGAGATATGAACCATACCTTCTTTACCGGGTGCAAATTCAAGGAAGGCACCAAATTCCTTAATGCTTACAACGATACCTTCAAAAATCTGACCTTCTTCAAAATCTGTAACGATAATTTCAATCATCTTCTTTGCTTTTTCAATCATGGCCTTATCCGTACCGCAGATAGATACCAGACCTTCATCAGAAATGTCGATGCGGACGCCGGTTTCATCAATGATACGGTTGATGATCTTACCCTGTTTGCCGACTACATCACCAATCTTAGCAGGATCGATCATGATCTTGTCAATCTTGGGTGCATATTCGCCAACCTCGGGTCTGGGCTCTGCAATTGCCCTGGACATTACTTCATCCATGATATAGAAACGTGCTTCTCTGGTACGTGCGATTGCTTCTTCAATGATCGGACGGGTCAGACCATGAATCTTAATATCCATCTGAATTGCTGTAATACCTTCTTTTGTACCAGCTACCTTAAAGTCCATATCACCGAAGAAATCTTCCAGACCCTGAATATCGGTTAATACCAGATAATCATCATCTGTATCTCCGGTTACCAGACCGCAGGAAATACCTGCAACAGGCGCTTTGATCGGTACACCGGCAGCCATCAGTGACATTGTAGATGCACAGATACTTGCCTGAGAAGTAGAACCGTTGGATTCAAAGGTCTCAGATACGGTACGGATTGCGTAAGGGAAATCCTCCTCTGAGGGAAGTACCGGTACCAGGGCTCTCTCTGCCAGAGCACCATGTCCGATTTCACGACGTCCCGGTCCTCTTGAAGGCTTTGTCTCACCTACAGAGTAAGAAGGGAAATTGTAATGGTGCATATAACGCTTGGAGGTTTCATTCACATCCAGACCGTCAATCTTCTGTGCATCAGACAGCGGTGCCAGTGTTGTTACGGTACAGATCTGTGTCTGACCTCTGGTGAACATAGCAGAACCATGTACACGAGGCAGTAAATCCACTTCTGCAGCCAGAGGACGAATCTGATTGATTGCACGTCCATCGGGGCGCTTGTGATCCTTTAAGATCATCTTACGAACTGTCTTTTTCTGATATTTGTAAACGGCTTCGTCGATCAGAGAAACCCAGTCAGGGTTCATTTCTTCATAACGTGCAGCCAGTTTTTCTTTAATTGCTTTGATATTTTCTTCTCTGACCTGCTTTACATCTGTAAATACAGCGGTTTCCATCTCTTCTGCAGGTACAAAGGCGGTCATATCATTCCACAGTTCTTCCGGAGTGTCGCAATGCTCATAGTCATGCTTCGGCTTTCCGCATTCTGCAACGATCGTGTCGATAAATTCAATAATATGCTGGTTTACTTCATGTGCAGCAAAAATCGCTTCAATCATCTTTGCTTCCGGAACTTCATTTGCACCGGCTTCAATCATGATAACCTTTTCTCTGGTGGAAGCTACTGTTAAAGCCAGATCAGAGATCTTTTTCTGGTCGTTGGTCGGATTGAAGATCAGTTCGCCATCGATCATACCTACCTGTGTGCTGGCTGTAGGGCCATCAAAAGGAATATCAGAAATAGCAACTGCAATTGCAGAACCCAACATAGCAGTCAGCTCAGGCGCACAATTCGGGTCAACGCTCATAACCAGGTTGTTCAGGGTTACATCATTTCTGTAATCTTTAGGGAACAGAGGACGCATCGGGCGGTCAATTACACGGGAAGTCAGGATTGCATTTTCAGAAGCCTTTCCTTCTCTTTTGTTAAATCCTCCGGGAATTTTACCTACAGAGTACATTTTTTCTTCATATTCCACACTCAGAGGGAAGAAATCAATTCCTTCTCTGGGCTTATCAGATGCTGTTGCAGTACATAATAAAACAGTATCTCCATAATGAATAAATGCTGCTCCATTCGCCTGTGCAGCTACTCTGCCTACATCAACGGTCAGGGTTCTTCCTGCCAGTTCCATTGAATAACTCTTATACATATTCAATGCTCCTTTCCAAATCGTTTTTTCCAACTCGTTTTAAAGTCGTTTTAAGATTGTTTCCAAATCAGCCTGAAATCGGGTCAAATCATAAATCCAGGGCACAGACCGGTTCAGCCTCCGGCTTTTGGCATGTTGTCGGAGAGACCTCCGGCAGAAGTACCGAAACTACTGAAAAACACAGTTTGCCGCAACTGTGCTTTTCAGTGGTCCCGGGCATTCTTCTGCCAGCCTGTGACAGGCCCCTCATACAGACAGCAACAGTATCTGCACTGTCACCTATCTTCCGTAAAAAAACCACAGGAGAAATACGCGCATATAACTCCTGTGGCCAAAATAAATTATTTTCTGATTCCTAAACGGCTAATAAGGCTACGATAAGCTTCGATATCGTTTTTCTTCAGATATGCCAGTAAACCACGTCTCTTACCAACCATCTTTAACAGACCTCTTCTGGAATGATGATCTTTGTTGTGATCTTTCAGATGTTCAGTCAGTTCTCTGATTCTTTCTGTTAACAGAGCAACCTGTACTTCTGTTGAACCTGTATCTGTAGATGTCTTGCCATATTCAGCGATAATTTCAGCTTTTCTTTCCTTTGTAATCATGCCTGATTACCTCCTTATAAAAATATTCTATAAATTGCAGTAAAACTGCCTGCGGTACACACCCAAAAAACTGAGCACGGGTCGGAGCTTCCGTGTGCTAAGTCCGGGCGATTACTCACACCGCATAACTATATCATAAAACCGAAATCCTGTCCAGTAAAACTTTTTTAATCAACAGCTTTTTTAAAACTTTTTTAATCAGCAGCTTTTTTATCAGCAGCTTTTTAACTTTTTTATCAGCAGCTTTCTATCTTTTTCTGGCCACAATGGAAACCCAGTCATTGTCATACATGGTATCTACAACTTCAAACTCCGGATTCGCGGCAAAAGCAGCTTTTACCTCTTCTTCCTTCATATTGATAATGCCTGAGGTTACAAAATAAGAACCGGATTTCAGATGTCTGCCGATCTCGCCCTGAAGAAGAATGATGATCGGCGCCAGAATATTGGCTACTGCGAAATCATAGCACTCGTATCCTGCTTCCTTCTGAATTGCCTCGTCTCCAATAATATCGCCGGTCAGCATACGGATTTTTTCTTCCGGAATTCTGTTAACCGCTACATTTTCCTTTGCTGCTTCCACAGCAAATTCATCTACATCTGTAGCAAATACGCTGTCTGCTCCCAGCTTCATAGCTGCAATCGAAAGAATACCGCTTCCTGTTCCGATATCCATTACCCGATCGCCGGGCTTCATATATTTCTGGATCTGACGGATGCACAGACGCGTTGTTTCATGAGAACCGGTTCCGAATGCGGTACCCGGATCAATCTCAATCATCATTTTGTCCTTATGTTCTTCGGGAATTTCTTCCCATGTAGGTTTGATCAGGATCTCATCTACGCAAAACGGCTTAAAAAACTGTTTCCAGTTGTTGATCCAGTCTTTATCCTCCGTTTCGGAAAGAGTGATCTCACCGGAACCGATATCCACAAACATTGCGGTCTCGGAAAGACCCTGACGAATCTGTTCTGTCAAAGCATCCACATCCACATCGGTTTCCAGATAACAGGAAACCTTTGCTTTTCCTTCATCCGGTGCCAGTTCCGGCAGAATATCAATAAACATACCTTTTGTTTCCGCCTCTGTCAGAGGAACATTATCTTCTATTTCGATACCTTCCACGCCAAGCTCACTCAGCATTTCACTGATAAAGTCAACCGCAGCTGTCGTAGTATCAATACTTATACGAATCCATTTCATCTTTTTATCTTTCTTATTCTTTCCGAAAATGCTCTTCTTTATTCGCTTTATTTCTTTTTCTTGCCGAAGATGCTTTTCTTTTCCTTATGTTCACTGGCTGCCGCTTCTTCTCCCATTGCTTCTGCAAAGGATTTCAGAGCCTCTCTCTGTTCCGGATTCAAAGAGCGGGGTACCTGAACAACAAACGTTACATAATGGTCACCGCGGGTTGCTTTATTGCGCAGGAAAGGCACACCTTTGCCGCGCAGACGGATACGGGTATCTGTCTGTGTACCAGGCTGTACCTGATACTCCACTTCACCATCTACTGTCTTGATACGGATGGGACCGCCCAGCGCTGCTGTAGCAAAGCTGATCGGAACGGTGGAATAAATTGTTGTATCCTGACGCTGGAATACGGGATGTTCGGAAATAACCACTTCTACCAGCAGATCTCCTCTTTCACCGCCATTGATACCAGGTTCTCCTTTTCCGCGGATACGGATACTCTGTCCGTTATCAATACCGGCAGGAACTGATATCTGTATCTTCTTTCTGGATGAAGTATAACCGCTGCCGCCGCATTTTGAACATTTATATTTGATTACCTTACCTTTACCGCCGCACTCGGGGCATACCTGTTCACTGCGGACCATACCAAACATGCTCTGCTGAGTCATTACAACACGACCCCGACCGTTACATTTGGTACAGGTTTCCGGAGATGTTCCGGGTTTTGCTCCGGTACCATGACAATCGGGACACTCATCCTTCAGATTCAGTTCGATTTCCTTTTCTGTACCGAAAACAGCTTCCTCAAACGTAATCCGAACAGAAGCTCTGATATTCGCGCCTTTTGCAGGTCCATTGTAGCTGCTTCTTCTTCCGCCGCCGAATCCAAATAAATCGCCGAAGATATCACCCATATCTCCGCCGAAATCAAATCCGCCGAACCCGCCGAATCCGCCGGCTCCGCCGCCTGCAGTCTGATCAAAAGCCGCATGACCAAACTGATCATACTGACGCCTTTTTTCCGGATCACTTAAAACAGCATAAGCTTCCTGTACCTCTTTAAACTTTTCAGCCGCCTCTTCATTACCCTGATTAGTATCCGGATGATATTTCTTGGCCATCTTACGATATGCCTTCTTCAAGGTAGCATCATCCGCATCTTTGGCTACGCCAAGCACCTCGTAATAATCTCTCTTCTCTGCCATAAAATCACCTTTTTCTAAACTTTATGCCCTGTCGGCATTCTCCCTTTTCTTATGTCAGCATAGCTGACGAGCCGCTCACAGCAGGAATGCCAATGGCACGCCTGAATGTAAAGACTCATAACGCACTACACGGAACGTCGCGTACGGCGTTCCGTTCATGCATATCAGTATCATCAACTGCAGCGGAAACGCTTCAGCAATTATACTTTTTATACTTCTTTATAATCAGCATCTACAACATCATCTGCTGCATTGCCGCCGGCGTTCTGACCAGCTGCACCTGCATCTGCGCCTGCTGCACCTGCTGCCTGACTCTTTTCGTAGAGCTTCTGGAATAATGTCTGAGCATCATTCATCAGTTTTTCTTTACCGGCTTTCAGTTCTTCTGCCTGTGCTTCACTTACTTCGCCA
Organism: Lachnospiraceae bacterium; assembly: GCA_030536685.1. Classification (GTDB taxonomy): domain Bacteria; phylum Bacillota; class Clostridia; order Lachnospirales; family Lachnospiraceae; genus TWA4. Next base: position 2,297 of record JAUNPP010000065.1, on the reverse strand, counting down.
TTCTGAGTTGCTTCCAGAACCTTTTTCAGATCTGCGATATCTGCTTCTACAGTTGCTTTTGCAGCAGCATCAATCTGATCGCCTGCATCTTTTAATGCCTGTTCTGTCTGGAATACCATACTGTCGGCATCATTTCTTGCATCGATTGCTTCTTTTCTCTTCTTATCCTGTGCTTCGTATTCAGCAGCTTCCTTTACAGCCTTATCGATTTCATCATCAGACATATTTGTGCTGGATGTAATGGTAATATGCTGTTCTTTGCCGGTACCCAGATCCTTTGCGGATACATTGATAATACCGTTGGCATCGATATCGAAGGTTACTTCAATCTGAGGCACACCTCTTCTTGCAGGCGGAATACCATCCAGTCTGAACTGTCCAAGGCTCTTGTTGTCTCTTGCGAACTGTCTTTCACCCTGCAGAACATTGATATCTACAGCTGTCTGATTATCTGCAGCTGTTGAGAAGATCTGGCTGTGCTTTGTAGGAATCGTTGTATTTCTTTCGATCAGTCTGGTTGCAACGCCACCCATTGTTTCGATGGATAATGTCAGAGGAGTTACATCCAGAAGCAGGATATCGCCTGCACCGGCATCGCCTGCCAGCTTACCACCCTGAATGGAAGCACCGATTGCTACACATTCATCGGGATTCAGACTCTTGTTGGGTTCTTTGCCTGTTAACTGTTTTACCTTATCCTGTACAGCGGGGATACGGGTAGAACCACCTACCAGCAGAACCTTGCTGATTTCGGAAGGAGCCAGACCTGCATCTCTTAATGCATTCTGTACAGGGATTGCAGTTCTCTCAACCAGGTCATTGGTCAGCTCATTGAATTTTGCACGTGTAATGCTCATATCCAGATGTTTAGGACCTTCTGATGTTACTGTGATGAAAGGCAGGTTGATATTGGTTGTCGTTGCAGAAGATAATTCCTTCTTAGCCTTTTCAGCTGCTTCTTTCAGTCTCTGAAGAGCCATCTTATCAGTAGAAAGATCTACGCCTTCTGTACGCTTGAATTCAGCCAGCATATAGTCGGTCAGTTTATTATCAAAGTCGTCGCCACCCAGACGTGTATCACCGTTTGTAGATAATACTTCGATAACGCCATCACCGATTTCAATGATTGATACATCAAATGTACCGCCGCCTAAGTCGTATACCATGATTTTCTGTTCATTTTCGTTATCAAGACCATAAGCAAGGGCTGCTGCTGTAGGCTCGTTGATAATACGTTTTACTTCAAGTCCTGCAATTTTACCTGCATCTTTTGTTGCCTGTCTCTGTGCGTCATTGAAGTACGCAGGTACTGTAATAACTGCTTCTGTTACAGATTCGCCCAGGTAGCTTTCTGCATCTGCTTTCAGTTTCTGCAGAATCATCGCTGAAATCTCCTGAGGTGAGAATTTCTTATCATCAATTGTTACTCTGTAATCAGAACCCATATGTCTTTTAATGGAAGAAATGGTCTTTTCTGCATTTGTTACTGCCTGACGCTTTGCCAGTTCGCCTACCAGACGTTCACCATTCTTGGCAAATGCTACTACGGAAGGAGTTGTTCTGACACCTTCTGCATTAGCGATAACTACCGGTTTTCCACCTTCCATAACTGCTACACATGAGTTTGTTGTACCTAAGTCAATACCAATAATCTTACTCATTATTAATTCCTCCTGTTTTATAAAACGGCAAATATGCCACCTGTTGACTGTTTAAATCTATATAAACTGCTGCTGCATCGTAATCTGACAAGGCTTTTCAAATCCTGTCAGATAGTTTCATCAGTTGGCAACCTTTACCATACTGAATCTTACTACGCTGCCGCGGTAGGTATATCCCTTCTGGAATTCTTCCACTACTGTATTATCTTCTGCAGATTCATCCTCCACATGCATAACCGCATTGTGGAATGCCGGATCAAATTCTTTGCCTACAGCTTCAATGGGAAGTACTTCGAGTTCTTCCAACACTGACATCAGATGTTTGTAGGTTTTATCCATGCCCTGAACGAACGGTACTTCTTCTTTTTCAGCATCCGAAACAGTTGCCAGACCTCTTTCAAAATTGTCTACAACAGGCAGAATCTTTTCAATAACGCTCTTTGCTCCAATTTCAAACATTGCAGCTTTTTCTTTTTCAGTGCGTTTTCTGAAATTATCAAATTCAGCCATGTTTCGTTTCAGGCGATCATTCAGTTCTTCAATCTGTTCATCTTTTTTATCTTTTTTCTTCTTAAAAAAGCCTTTTTTATCTGCTGTCTTATTCTGATCGGCATCCGCTGTTTCTGAAGCTGTTTC
>JAUNPP010000226.1 GCA_030536685.1 Lachnospiraceae bacterium | reverse complement strand
AAGTACCGGCGTTCTCTATGGTCCCTTTCACAGGATATTACTGTAATTCCGCCGCCGCGATTTTGAAATACAAACCTCAAAAATTAAACCTCCGTCTTCCCACAACTGTTCAGCATTTCATGACAGCAGAAAGTAACAAAAACCAGCAGGCTTGCTATGATGCAAGTCTGCAAGGGGCGTATTGGTGCTGAAAGCACCCCTTAGCCCCGGACAGACTTCGTATCATAGCAAGCCTGCGTCCCCTGGACATCCCTGCTGTCCGGAAATCTCTGAACAGCAACTTATTGTGAACCCATCTTGACTTTTTTTATGATAATGCTATAATAAAGGCAATTGCGGAGGCATTTTTCCGCAGATGTCTTATAAAGCAATACAATGACGCAGGAACACGGTTTTTAAATGCAACAGAGAGGGATAGTAAGGTGTGAGTATCCTTGCAGGAGAGAATCAGGTGACCGCCTGGGGAGTGGCTTTAATCGAGCACGGGTAAGCCCGTTACAGCTGCAAAAGAGGTTCGGAAGCATGTCAAAATCCATGTCAGGATTCTATATCAGGATTCAAGTCAGGATTTATCAAGGTGTTCCGGACAAGCCGGGTGGAACCGCGGATAGATCAGTTTATTCGTCCCTGACAGATTTAGCAGTCTGTCAGGGACTTTTTTATGTCATGGAGTACTGTGACAGTTCCGGCATCCAATCTGGATTGTTGTGATAAGTTGTGATAAAAAGAAGGGAGAAAAATTCATGAAGATTACATTAAAAGATGGTTCTGTGAAAGAATATGCAGAAGCAAAATCAGTGATTGAAATTGCTGCTGATATCAGTGAAGGTCTGGCACGTATGGCATGTGCCGGAGAGATAGACGGCGAGGTTGTGGATCTGAGAACAGTTGTGGACGAAGACTGCAATCTGAGCATTTTAACATTTAATGACGAAGCAGGTAAGGCTGCATACCGTCATACTGCTTCTCATGTGCTGGCAGAAGCAGTGAAAAATCTGTATCCCGATGCTAAGCTTGCAATCGGACCTTCAATTGATACAGGTTTTTACTACGATTTTGACATGCCCTCTCTGACTCGCGAGGAACTGGATAAGATCGAAGCAGAGATGAAGAAAATCATTAAAAAAGGTACAAAAATCGAAAGATATACACTGCCCAGAGAAGAAGCAATCAAATTTATGCAGGAAAAAGAAGAACCTTATAAGGTAGAACTGATTCAGGATCTGCCCGAAGATGCGGAGATTTCCTTCTATAATCAGGGCGAATTTACCGATTTGTGCGCAGGTCCTCACCTGATGAGCACAAAGCCGATCAAGGCATTTAAGCTGACATCTTCTTCAGGCGCTTACTGGAGAGGCAGTGAAAAGAACAAAATGCTGACCAGAATTTACGGTACTGCATTTACAAAGAAGGATGAACTGAAGGAATATCTGGATTATCTGGAAGAAATCAAAAAACGTGACCATAATAAGCTGGGCCGCGAAATGGAACTGTTTACAACGGTTGATGTAATTGGTCAGGGTCTTCCGCTTCTGATGCCCAAGGGCGCAAAAATGATCCAGACAATGCAGAGATGGATCGAAGATCTGGAGGAAAGCCGGGGCTACATGCGTACCAAGACTCCTCTGATGGCAAAGAGCGATCTGTACAAGATTTCCGGTCACTGGGATCATTATAAAGAAGGCATGTTTGTACTGGGCGATGAAGAAAAGGATAAAGAGGTAATGGCGCTGCGTCCCATGACCTGTCCTTTCCAGTATTATGTATACAAGGCAAGCCCCAAGTCCTACCGTGATCTGCCCTGCCGTTATGGTGAAACATCCACTCTGTTCCGTAATGAAGATTCCGGTGAAATGCATGGTCTGACCCGTGTACGCCAGTTTACGATTTCCGAAGGTCATCTGATCGTAAGACCCGACCAGATGGTAGAAGAATTTAAGGGCTGTCTGGCGCTGGCAAAACACTGCCTGACTGTACTGGGCGTAAATGACGATGTAACCTACCGTCTGTCCAAATGGGATCCGAATAATAAAGAGAAATACATTGGTGATGAGTCTGTCTGGGAAGAAACTCAGGGACATATCCGCCAGGTATTAACAGAGCTGGAAATTCCTTTCTACGAGGCAGAAGGCGAAGCTGCTTTTTATGGCCCCAAGGTAGATATTCAGGCAAAGAATGTATACGGCAAGGAAGATACCATGATCACAATTCAGTGGGATGCGGTTCTGGCAGAACAGTTTGATATGTTCTATATTGATCAGAACGGCGCCAAGGTACGTCCTTACATTATTCACAGAACCTCCATGGGCTGCTACGAAAGAACACTTGCATGGCTGATTGAAAAATATGCAGGTCTGTTCCCGACCTGGTTATGCCCCGAACAGGTACGTGTACTGCCGATCTCCGAAAAATATCTGGATTATGCCAATAAGGTAAATGAACAGCTGAAAGCAAACGGCGTTCTTTCCACAGTTGACGTACGTTCCGAAAAGATCGGCTACAAGATCCGTGAAGCAAGAATCCAGAAGATTCCTTACATGCTGGTAGTAGGCCAGAAGGAAGAGGAAATGGGAGCTGTTTCATTAAGAAGCAGATATAAAGGTGATGAAGGCCAGAAGCCTCTGGATGAATTCATCGATGAAATCTGTAAGGAAATTCGTACCAAAGAAATCAGAAAGATTGAAGTAGAAGAGTAATTTCAGATGAAAAAATGACAGATATCTGTCTGAATACAACTGAACTATGACGGATATCTGTCTGAATACAATT
>JAUNPP010000064.1 GCA_030536685.1 Lachnospiraceae bacterium | reverse complement strand
ATCCCGCATAAACACTGGGGTTACAAGGCTTTTTTGTTCATAAAAGTGTCAAAGATAGGTATATCTTTGGCGAAGACGAATCTACGCGAATCTACGGTAATTTCTGTTTGGGCGTTACTGTCACATTGTTTTACCTGGAGTTCGATTACTGTCCACAAATCTCGGAACATTAATTGCTTTCTCTATTATCAGGATTTGCCCGGTAACCTTCGATTAAGCTGTCATTTTCAAGGATAAACGGCTTTGCTGTCGGCTGTCCCCAGGCTGTATCATATTTATGCATCAGATAATCATTTACCTGGGTACGATTGTCAAATTTCAGAACCTGATATGGTTCCTGAAAAGATACCTTTTCGATAAACAGAAGCTTTCCGTCCTGAGAGGGGAGAAGAACTCCTGTGTGTCCTATGAACAGGTAGACTTCATCTTCGGTGATTTCTGAATGAAAAAATACGGAAATTAACGAGGCTTTACTTTTATTTGAGAATGTGATGCCCATTTTCTTCCATGCATTTTCCACCTGTTTCAGATGAACGGAGATGTCCTTTGTGGATTCGGTTGGAATAGAGGAAAAGAGGCTTTTAAAGGCGGATTCTTCGTGCTTTGTAAAAAAATGGTCGGGGTTATTTTGAAGAGCGTCTTCATCCATAAACAATTCTTCGGTGCGCGCAAGGTCCGTGTTTTGGACAGAGATAAGATCTTTTAATAATCCGAAAGCGGTGATCCGGCAGTTGTATCCTATGAAAGACGGATTCTTTACATCCCATTTGTTCTGTATCATTTCCACATCGTAAGTCGGTTCAAGGGTATCAGAGGTTTTAAATCCTTTTTCTACAAGCCCCTTTCCGTCAATGGTATCGTTATAATATCTGACACTCTGAAGGAAAAAATCTGCATTTTTCTGAGTGACTCCGGCTGCTGTCAGAGCATCCTTCACTTCGTTCTGCGTCTGGCTGTCAAGCAGGTTGGAGTAGGTGATTTCCTTCAGATATTCTGTTGTTTGGCTGTCGGATGAAGTATCGGGTGAATCATTGGATGGATTGAGCGAGGTTTCATCCTCCTGAATTTTTGCACTTTGGCTGCATCCTGTTAAAACGATTCCTGCCAGAAGGATGGCGGATAAGAGTTTACGGCAATTGGTTTTAAATGGTTTTTTCATGTTTTGTAGTCTCCTGTTGATTTGGTTTTATGAATCATTAACTGTTTCGGGTTCGGATATGTTTGTGAGTCTAACATATCTGCCGGGATTACTCAATGAAATCGCAGAATCTTCAAATAAACGTAATATATGTAAAATGGAAAGTGCTGTTTTGTAACATAAGAAAGTGCTGTTTTGTAATATAAGAAATTACTATTGAAATAAAAATGGCTGCGCCGTATAATAAATGGATTGAGATTAACATGAAATGGAGAGTGTAAAATGGATTTATTGGATATGATGTTAAATCGCAGAAGTGTAAGACAGTATACAGACGAGCATATTCCCGGTGATAAGCTGGAAAAGATTCTGCAGGCGGGACTTGCAGCTCCCTCAGGCCGGAACAGACAGCCGTGGGAGTTTATCGTGGTGCAGAAAAAGGAAACCTTAAAGAAGTTGTCCGAGTGCAGAGACGGCGGTGCAAAGATGCTTGAGAATGCGGATTGTGCTGTTGTTGTGATCGCAGATGAGCTGGAGCAGGATGTCTGGACAGAGGATTGCTCGATCGCAATGGCGTATATGCATCTGATGGCAGACAGCCTCGGAATCGGCAGCTGCTGGATTCAGGGACGTTTGAGAAATGCACCTGATGGCAGAAGCACCGAAGAGTATGTAAGAGAATGCCTTGGATTTCCCAAAACCTACCGTTTAGAAGCAATTTTATCGCTGGGAATTCCGGAAAAACATCCGGTAAAGCATCATACGGATCAGCTGCTGATGGAAAAGGTTCATTTGGAGATGTTCTGATCATCCTTTGATTATTTTCGGACCACCTTCTGGCCATCCTCTGACCGGCAGGTGAAATAGAAAATTTGCTGCATTAAAAAAAGCTTGCAAAAGTAGTCGACTTGTGCTAAGATAAGACTACATAAACAGCGCATAAGAATTTTCAGGATGCAATTCTATATACTGCCCCAGGCAGTATATCAAAAGCAGAAGTTATTCGCTGAGAGCGCCCATACAGATGTACTGGCTGACATCTCTGTATATACTGTACTGGCAGGCATTTCTGTATACACTGTACTGGCTGACAGCTCCGTATATACTGTACAGCCCGCCATTTTGTGAGATACGGTATCAGACAGCCGGTACATCTGCTCTCGCCGAATAACGATCAATTCATAATTCAATCAATAATTCCATCAGACATGTGATGAATTTTGATGAATTTCAATTAATCTTGAAACAATTCAAGAATTTCAATGAATAAACAGGTCTTATAAACAAACTCTATTTGTAAAGCATTAAACTGGCTGCCGCAGCAGTGTTCAGGAGGTGAAGAAACAGAATTTTTCCATAATAAGAAGCGGCATTCTTATTACAATTTATATTTACAATTTGTATTTATGATTTGCAGTTAAATGTGTAGTTGTAATTTGTATTCCATACTTAAACGTGCTTATGCGCAAATGTTTATGTGGAAAGGAATTAAAAAAATGAAAAAATGTATTTGTATGTTGATGCTTTTAACAATGGTAGCAGGAATGAGTCTGTCTGCAAGTGCGGCATCATTCGGTTCTGGATCGTATGGTGGTTCAGGGGGATATGGCGCTGGAAGCTATGGGGATTTTTCTTCTTCCAACTGGTTTCAGAATTGGTTTAATAAGTTTCCAGATAACGGAGGCAGCGGGGAAGATACTCCTTCGGACAGTGAACCAAACAAGCCTTCAGATGGTGAACAGAATCCTCCCTCTGACAATGAGTCAAATACTCCCCCAGACAGCGAAACTCAGAATTTCCCCGCCCCCCAGCAGGTAACGGTAACAGGAAAAACAGGAACCGCAAGCCGTGAAATGCATGTAAGCTGGGAAAAAGTAGAGAATGCAGCAGAATATATAACGCAGCTCGCAACCAACGCAGAATTCACAGAAGGTCTCAGAGAAAGCACAGTAAAAGGAACATCAATTCTTTATACCATCCAAAGCGGAGTAGGAATCTACTATTATCCCGCCCACAGAACCTATTATATCAGAGTAAAAGCCATATTTAAAAACGGCGAAAGCAAATGGAGTAAAACCGTTATAAGCGAAGGCAATTGATGCGCAATCCCCAAGCTCCAAGCCTCTCTCTAAGCTGTTTAATATTCCATGACAGCAAAAAAAAGCAAAACCCAGCAAGCTGGCTATGATACAAGTCTGTAAGGGGCGTATTGGTGCTTCAGCACCACCCTGGCCCCGGCAGACTTCGTATCATAGCCAGCTTGCGTCCCCTGTACACCCACCTGCTGTCCAGGAATCCCAAACAGCCACTATACAAATTATTGCCGAAACGATATAATAGTGATACAAATGGGATTTATCCTGGAATTCGTGTATATCCTGAATTTGTCAGCTTCGGCTGCATGTAGTATAGAACAGGTGGGAGAAAAGAAAATGAGATACAGTAAACCACACTATTATGATCATTTTAAGTGTCTGGCAGGAAAATGCCCTGATACCTGCTGTGCAGGCTGGCAGATCTGCATTGATGAAGAAAGTTTAGCACAATATAAAAAGAGATCTTCGGAAACAGCTTTTGGAAACAGGCTTTTTCATTCGATAGACTGGGAGGAAGGTACATTCTACCAGTATGCTGGCCGATGTGCTTTTTTGAATGAGCACGATCTCTGTGATCTGCAGGCGCAGCTGGGAGAAACTGCCTTGTGCGATACCTGCAGAATGTATCCACGTCATGTGGAGGAATTTGACGGACTTCGGGAACTGTCCCTTTCTTTGTCCTGCCCGGAGGCTGCCAGGATGATTCTGACCTGCGAAGAACCGCTTCAGCTGCTGCAGTGGGAGACACTGGAAGAGGAGGAGTCTTTTGAGGACGATGAGATGGATTATCTTCTTTTTACACGTCTGGAAGACGCCAGAGAGGTGATCATTTCCATCCTGCAGAACCGAAATCTGGATATAGAAGAGCGGATGAAGCAGGTGCTTGAGCTGGCAGAGGAAATGCAGCGCTGTATGGATGAAAACCGCGATTTTGATATGGATGACGTAATCGAAGCAGGCAGAAGCGGCATCCTGAAAGCACGATTGTCAGCTGAAGTTTCTCATGCGGAGCGTTACTCTGATTTCTGCCGTGAATTTGAAGTTTTTCGCAGGATGGAGCTGCTTCGTCCTGAGTGGGGACGGACGCTGGAATGTGTGTGGGATGCTCTTTATGCAGATGGATTTGAAAAATATGAAAAAATCTGCCGCCAGTTCCATGATTTCTGCGAAGCATCTGAACGAAATCATATCCGCAGGCAGGAAATCGGAGAACAGCTTATGATGTTCTTTGTGTATACCTATTTCTGCGGAGCAGTGTATGACGATGAAATCGCTGTGAAAATCAGGCTTGCAGTATTTTCAGTGCGCTGGATTCAGGAGCTTGTGATGTATCGTTATCTGGAAAATGGAGAGCGGTTATCAATGGATGATGTAATAGAACTGTCATGGAGATATGCCAGAGAGGTAGAGCATTCGGATATGAATCTTGAAATTCTTGAAGAATGGCTGATGTAAAAGTGAAAAATGCACAAAATCAGAACAAACAATTTATACAAAATATACAATAGACAAGAGCCGTATACTTTGCTATACTTAGACCTAGTTGAAAGAAGAGTATGGGATTGTTACTGAAATAATCATTTATCGTCAGGCAAGACCTATAGTATGCTGATGTTATCAGGATGCTATATGGTCTTTTTTTGCGTGCAGAATTTCGGATAACAGAAATCGAGGAGAAGATACAAAGATGCTTATTTCAAAGATATTGAATAACAACCTGGTGCTTTCCAGGGATGAAAAGGGAAGAGAAGTTATTGTAAAGGGCTGTGGAATTGCTTTTCAGAAAAAAAGAGGAGCAGCGATTGACGAGTCAAAAATTGAGAAAATTTTTGTCCCCAAGAATAAGAATAACAGCCGTCAGATGCAGGAATATCTGCTTTCAATACCGGAGGAATATCTGGATTTTGTTCAGAATCAGGTGGAAGAAATCAAAGAAAAGTATGATCTGAAGTTAAATGACAGTATCTGCCTGTCTCTCAGCGATCACCTGATGGGGTCTGTGAAGCGCTTCCGGGAAGGAATCCGGCTGACCAATGTTCTTCTGGTCGATATTCGCCAGCTTTACAGAACAGAGTATCAGATCGGAGTGCATCTTTTGGAGGAGGTAAATAAAAAGTTTCATACCAGTCTGCCGCTTGATGAGGCGGGGTTTCTGGCGCTTCATTTTGTTAATGCGCAGGAGGGCAGCAGGGAGGACGGATATGAGATTTCTCTGATCGTGAAAGAAGTGCTGGATATTGTAAAACAGTATTATCAGATTGAGAAGTTTGATGAAGACAGCCTGTATTATCAGCGTTTTCTGACTCATTTGAAATTTTTTGCGCAGCGATATCTTCATAAGGAGTTTCAGTATACAGAAGATGCAGAACTGTTTAACATTGTAAAAGAGCAGTGCAGGGAAGCTTATGGCTGTGTGAAAATGATCTATCTGGCGATGGAAGAGAAATATTCTTATGCTTTGACGGAAGAGGAAATGCTCTATTTGATGATTCATATACAAAAAATTACAGAAAAAAAGTCAGAATTATAACAAAAACATAGCAATTATACTATCTGATGATTATTATGTGTGATTGGATTGTTACTGGGATGTAAAAAGATAGGATTTGTGCGGCTCTTTTGAGGAAAGCGCAGTCAGCTTTTACAGCGCTCAGGCAAGACCTTTAAAATAAAACCAATTTTAAAGGAGGAAACACAAAATGAAAAAAGACTATGGAAAGGCAGTAGACACAATGATTGCAGCTTTGGGTGGAAAGGATAATATCACCCGGGTATTTCATTGTATGACAAGACTTCGCTTCTATGTAAAGGACAGAAGTAAGATCAATGAGGATGCAATTAAGAAGATCTCCGGTATTTCCGGTGTGAACTGGCATCAGGATCAGTTCCAGGTCATTGCGGGAAATGAAGTGAACGAGATGTATCGTGCTCTGGAGCAGAAAGGGATTCCGACCGATGAGGGTTCTTCCTCTGAAAAGAAATCCCAGAGTGGCTTTAATGCGGTGATCGATACCGTGACCGGTTGTATGACTCCCATGATCCCGGCTCTGACGGCAGCTGGTATGGTAAAGGTTGTACTGACTTTATTGAGCTATTTTAAGATTCTGACAGATGCGAGCAGTACATATCAGGTGCTGAATTTTATCGGTGACGTTGCGTTCTATTTTATGCCGGTTCTGATTGCCGCAAATGCAGCGAAGATCTTTAAGGTAAATCAGGCGCTGGCTCTGATCATAGCAGGTGTATTTTTACATCCCAACTTTGTAGCAATGGTAAGCGCGGAAGCTCCGATTACTTTTATCGGTCTGCCTGTTACCAAAGTGGGCTACTCTTACTCTGTAATCCCGGTTATTTTGATGGTTTGGATCATGTCCTATATTGAAAAGCTGGTTGACAGAATTACCCCCAGAATTGTGAAACTGATTTTAAATCCGACTCTGGTTATTCTGATCAGTGCGCCGATCGCTCTGATCGTGGTAGGTCCTTTAGGTTCCATTATCGGTAACGGACTGGCTGTAGTGATCGACTTCTTATCTGCAAAACTCGGATTTGTAATTGTAGGTATTCTGGCAGCAACCTTCCCTTTTATTGTTATGACAGGTATGCACCATGCCCTGACTCCCATCGGTTTAAATGCGATTGCGACAGGACAGGACAAACTGATCTTCGTTTCTCAGGTTTGCGCAAACCTTGCACAGTCAGGCGCTTCTCTGGCAGTAGCAGTCAGAAGCAAGGATAAAAATATGAAACAGCTTGCAAGTGCAGCCGGTGTTTCTGCAATGATGGGCATCACAGAACCTGCTCTTTACGGTGTAACTCTGAAATTAAAACGTCCCGTAGTGGCAGCAGCAATCGGCGCCGGAATCGGTGGTATCGTAGGCGGTCTGCTGCAGGTATCTCTCTACATTGCACAGAACTGTATTATGGCAATCCCCGCATTTATCGGCGGTGAAGGAATGAGCAACCTGTTATACGGTATTATTATGATTCTGGTTTCTTTTGGCTCTGCTTTTATCCTGACACTGATTTTCGGCTTTGAAGATGAAGAAAAGACCGGTTCTGAAGACACAAATGAAGAAAATGCAGAAGATGTGAATCCGGAAACGGAAGCAGAAAGCAAAAAAAATGCAGCAATGATTCAGAAAATTGAAATTTCTTCTGTTGCAAACGGAACCGTTACAGAACTTTCCAAAGTAAATGATAAAACATTCTCAGAAAAAGTGCTGGGAGATGGAATTGCGGTATATCCGTCAGAGGGCAAAGTTTATGCGCCCGCAGATGGAACGATTGAAACAGTAACAGAAACAAAGCACGGCATTATGATGACAGCACCCGGCGGCGCTGAAATTTTGATTCACATTGGTCTGGAAACCGTAAAATTAAAAGGAAAAGGTTTTAAAACTCATGTGAGTGAACATCAGAGTGTGAAAAAAGGTCAGCTTTTAGTGGAATTTGATCTGGAACAGATGAAAAAAGATGGCTATGATATGGTGATTCCCATGGTTGTTGCAAACGGGGAAGAATTTATCAAGGTAGTACCTATGATGAAAGACGGGGAAGCAGTAGAAAATACAGATGTAGTGCTGACGATTCTGTAAGTACAGACTTTGCGATTCTGCAGGTACAGGCTTTGCGATTCTGCAAATGCAGGTTTTTAATCCTGTAAGTACAAATTTTACAATATATGATTTTATATACAGCAGCGAGGTGAAGATTGTGAGAGAAAAGAGATTTCCGGAAGGATTTTTATGGGGAGGTGCTACGGCAGCAAACCAGTATGAAGGTGGATGGAATGAAGGCGGCAGAGGCGCTTCGATTGCCGATGTGCTGACCGGCGGAAGCGTCAGTAAGGAGAGACGGCTGACTCCGCCTGCGCCGGTAGAAGGCGAGTTTTATCCCAATCATGAGGCGACAGATTTTTATCATCATTGGAAGGAGGATATTGCTCTGTTTGCGGAGATGGGATTTAAAATGTATCGTTTTTCTATTTCCTGGTCAAGAGTTTTTCCGAATGGCGATGAATCCTGCCCGAATGAAGAAGGTCTGAAATTTTATGATCAGGTGATCGATGAACTGAGAAAGTATAACATCGAACCGCTGATTACAATTTCACATTATGAAAATCCGCTTCATCTGTCTCTGGAATATGGCGGATGGAAAAACAGGAGGCTGATTGATTTTTATCTGAATTTTGCGAAGGTTTTATTTGAGCGCTATAAAGGAAAAGTGAAATACTGGCTTACCTTTAATGAAATCAATATGCTGACGCAGCCGTTTGGAGCGGTATTCTGCGCGGGAATGCTGGATCCGGCGGATAATAATGAGCAGGCCAGATTCCAGGCGATGCATCATCAGCTGGTGGCGAGCGCTCTGGCAACCAAAATGGCGCATGAGATAGATGCTTCTTATAAGCTTGGCTGTATGCTGGCTTATCACAATGGATATCCCTACACCTGCCGCCCGGAAGACGTGCTGTTTGCACAGCAGCATGGACAGCTTCATAATTCCATAGCAGGAGACGTTCATGTAAGAGGCGCTTATCCCGGATTTGCCTGGAGATATTTTGATGAGCATGGTATCTCTCTGGAGAGAAAGCCGGAGGATGATGAAATCCTGAAACAGGGAACAGTGGACTTTTTTACGATCAGCTATTATTCCAGCTGCTGTGTAAGCGCAGCTGAGGATGGGGAACGGACTGCCGGAAATGGTGCGGAAAATATCAAAAATCCTCATCTGAAAACTTCTGACTGGGGATGGCAGATTGATGCGCTGGGACTCCGCTATGTGCTGAACCAGATCTATGACCGCTATCAGATTCCAATTATGATTGTGGAAAATGGACTTGGAGCAGTGGATGAAGTCAGTGAGGATGGAAAAATCCATGATCCTTACCGCATTGATTACATGAGACAGCATGTGGAACAGATGAAGGAAGCGATTTACGATGGCGTAGACCTGATTGGATACACCTGCTGGGGATGTACGGATCTGGTCAGTGCTTCCACAGGCGAAATGAAAAAACGCTATGGTCTGATCTATGTAGATAAACATGACGATGGAAGCGGTGATTTTGCCAGAAAGAAAAAGGATTCCTTCTTCTGGTACAGAGATGTAATCCGAAGCAACGGGGAAGAACTGTAAAGATTATCTGAGTTTCGAGAAACGTGACAGAATTGAAAACGGGCTGCCGGATAAAGGCAGCCCGTTTTTTTGGCACGTTGTACATATTAGACAAAAAATAATTAAAAAAATGAAAAATAAAGAAAAACTGCTTCGACATTGTGTCGTTTCATGAGAAAAAATATCAACGCTTTGGTGAATTTACTAAAAAATTTATATACTTTATAATTATTTTATAAGTTCAGGAGACGGAAGTGAAAAGCTGCATTTCATTGATTTCTGTGGCCGGCAAAGGAAAATCGGATGAAAAATCTCCTCAAACGGTAATATTTAATAAGAGGTGAATGTTTATGAAAAAAACTTCAAACAAAGCATTGATTGGTATTTTTGCATTTTGTGTTACCTGTATGGCAAACAATATGACAATGTCAGTTATTGCGTATATTATGCAGAGTTATCCCAATGAGTCTTCTACCACGGTTCTGACGATTCTGACAACTCCTGCTCTGGTAGCAATGATCTTCGCGTTTTTCGTAGGTACACTCAGCAGTAAATTTTCAACAAAAGCAGTTCTTATATTTGCACAGCTTGCAATGTTTGCAGAAGGTATGATCTTCCTGTTCCTTGGACAGACATCCATTTATGTGCTTTGGTTTGCAGCAGGACTGGTAGGTTTTAATCAGGGCGCTACTTATACGTTCCTGGGAACCTTATTAGCTTCCAATGTGGAAGACAATGAAAAACGTGCTACATTGACCGGTATCTGTACCGCGCTGATGAATGTCGGCGGTGTTGTTATTACCATGGTGGGCGGTGTGATCGCAGCTTCCTACGGATGGCAGAAAGCTTACATGCTCTGGTTCATTTTACTGGCAGCAATCGTTATTGAAATTATCTGCATTCCGGCAGATAAGCCCGCAGCAGTTCCCGCACCTGATGCAGCTGCTAAGCCCGAAGCCGGAAAAGGTGAAAAAATGCCTGTTCTGGTATGGCTGATCGCATTCCATTATCTGTTTTATTTTATGTTCCTGTATGCGTATGGAAGCAATATTTCCGAGTATATCATCAATGTGTATAAACTGGGAACCTCCGTTGAATCCGGTATCGCAAACAGTGCTGTAACAGCGGGCGGTGTTGTTGCAGGTGCATTATTTGGCGCTTACTCCAAAGTTCTGAAAAAATGGACTTTCCCGGTTATGGTTCTTCTTTCAGCAATTGGCCTGGGACTCTGCCTTGTTATGACCACAAATGTATTAGGCGTTTACGCAGCAGGTCTTCTCTGTGGTTTCTCTATGTCCGGTGCAGCTCCCTACGTTACGATGTTTATGCAGCAGATTACCAACAGCCCTGCTCAGTATGGCAAGGCAATGTCTATCTGGTCCGGATTTATGAATATCGGTATGTTTATCGCTGTGTATTTCCTGGCGTTCTGTGCAAAGATCTTCGGAGAAAGCAGTACAGATATCCATGCGAAATTTGTTGTTGGCGCAGTAGGCGCGGCTCTTTGCGTGGTTACAGCAATTCCGCTTTATGTTCGTAAAACAAAGGCTGATTAAAGGTTAGCCGGAAGTTATAAGAATAAGAGACAAATCAGAAGTCGTAAGAGACAGATCGGAAGTTGTAAGAAAAGCAGCCGACAGTTAAAACCTGGAAATCAAATGAAAGGAGAAACGGTATGAAAAAAATTCCATTTGATGAAAAAGAGTTAAAGGTCGTAGCAGAAGAACCGAATTTCTTTGGAGGAACAAATCCAATCTATGATTTTCCCGTGACGATGCGGGAGGCGGCAGTTGCAGCACTGAGAGATAAGGATCCTGTGTGGATGCTGACGGATATTGAACAGAATACATTTACACCGGCTGTTATTCCGGATAACATCGCACGTGGGTTTGTAATTGAAGGAGAAGCTTTCCCCCGTGAAAACTTCGGCGGAAAGGATATGTTTGGTATTGAATGGGTTTATGTTGACGTAGCCGGCGGTTCTATGGAAAAACCCGGAAATCCCGTACTTTTGGAGGATGTGAACGACTGGAAAGAAAAAATCGTATTTCCGGATATTGACAGCTGGGACTGGGAAGGCAGTGCAAAGCGGAATCAGAATTTCTTAAATTCCGGCAAATGCAATGTGATGATGTTTTTGAATGGCTGCTGGTTTGAGCGTCTGGTTTCTTTTATGGGATTTGAGGAAGCAGCAGTCGCAGTGATCGACGAGGATCAGAGAGATGCTCTGAAAGAGCTGGTTCATGAAACAACAGGTCTGTATTTGCGGATTGTAGACAAATGTGAGGAATACTATGACCTGGATGGCTTCTGCATTCATGATGACTGGGGTTCTCAGATGGCTCCTTTCTTCTCAGAGGAGGTAGCGCGTGAGATATTCCTTCCTGAAATGAAACGCTTTGTGGAACATGTACATTCAAAAGGAAAATTCTGCGATATGCACAGCTGCGGTCACATTGAAGATCGCTGTAATATCTTTGTTGAGGCTGGATTTGACAGCTGGACACCGATGGCTATGAACGATACCCCTAAGCTGTATGAGGAATACGGCGATAAGATTACAATCGGTGTTGTTCATGACAAACCGTTTGATCCTGAAACGGCAACAGAAGAAGAACAGCGTGCTTCTGCAAGAGATTTTGTGGAGAAATTCACAAAACCCGGAAAATTCGCTACATATTCAGGCTTTTACAATCGTCCGGGTATGCTGACTCCTGCCTTCCGTGAAGAATTATACAAGGCTTCCCGCGAAAGATACAGCAAATAGAGGAAATTGTCAAATTGCAGAATACAGCAAATTGCAGAATACAGCAAATTGCAATATACATCAAATTGCGGGAATTGATTTAAAATCATGTTGGAAGGAGCAAAATGAGTAAAATACCATTTTCAGAAGATGAATTAAAGGTTGTAGGTGAACATATCAGCCCCACCTTCAGTTTTGGCGGACCACCGCTGAAATATAACACGCCAGTTACGGTAAGAGAAAATGTAAATGCGTGTCTGCGCCGCGATGGAAGCGCCATGTGGATTCCCGGTTTTGGCGATTTCCTTTCCGTTCAGTCACGTGTAAACTGCGATCATATTGCCCGTGCCGAAGTTATGGATATGGGTCCCTTGTATTCGGATGAGGAAAAAGGCGGAAAAGATCTGTTTGGAATTGAATGGATTTATGTCCCGGTAGCCGGCGGCTCTATGGTAAAACCCGGAAATCCGCTGCTTGAGGATGTAAATGACTGGCCGGAAGTGATTAAATTTCCGGATATCGATGCGATGGACTGGGATTCCTGTGCAAAATTAAATGCTCCGCTCAATAAAACTGAGCGTGCCTACCATATTACTTTCCAGAACGGAATGTTCGAACGCCTGATTTCTTTTATGGATTTTGAGGGCGCGGCTCTGGCAATCATTGATGAAGACCAGAAGGAAGCGATTCATTCATTATTTGCAAGACTTTGCGATATGTATGAGGCAATTATCAATAAATACATGGAAGGCCTGACGATCGACGGCGTAATGTTTCATGATGACTGGGGCTCCCAGAGAGCGCCGTTCTTTTCGCCGGAAACCTGCCGCGAAATGATTGTTCCTTATATAAAAAGACTGTCTGATTTCTGCCATGCGAAAGGACTTTGGTTTGAGCAGCACAGCTGCGGCAAAAATGAACTTCTGGTTCCTGCAATGATAGAAGCAGGTGTGGATATGTGGTTTGGTCAGTCTGTAAATGACGCTGATATGCTCCGCGAGAAGTACGGTGATAAGATCATGCTCGGCGTATATCCGCCCGAAACGGCTCCCGATGCATCGGATGAGGAAATCGATCAGCTGGCAAAGGAGTTTGCACAGAAATATGCTCCCGATATGGGAACGAGACCGGTTGTTATGGTGGATTTTATGGCAGATCCGAGATTTAAGGCTGCTGTATACAAATACAGCCGCATCATTCTGGCAGAATAAAGCGCAGTCGGCAGCAGCCGTATCAATTTAGTAAATTCGCAGAAAAGGATGTCTCTGCTGCAGACATCCTTTTCTTTTTTTTCTTGCACTGCAAAGCGGATATTTGTATGCTTTGGTATCAGGTTATATGTATGTCTGAGGCATTGGGCTGTGCGTCTAATGTATCAGGTCATATGTCTGACGCAACAGGTTATATATCCGGCTGTCAGATTTTATGATTTTGTTGCTTCTGCCGCAGCCCCGGTTGAGTTTCGCACGATCAGCTGTGCATGCAGAAGGATTGTCCCGATGGAAACCTGGTTCAGAATGCTGCTCATGGCATAGAAGCCGCATTTGCCCAGTTCAACCCGGTTCTGCCTGATGGTGGTCATCGGGGGAGAGGTGTAAGCACAGATTGGCAGGTCATCAAACCCGATAATACTGATGTCCTTCGGAACCCGGTAGCCTAACTGCTGACACTGCACGATGGCTGCATTGGCAATTTGATCATGGCTGCAGATAATGGCGGTGATTCCCATGTTCAGCAGCCGGGGCAGATGTTTTTCAATACATTGGGTGATATAGTAGGAGGCGCCGCTGCAGGAAGAATCCGCCTTCAGCCCGTTTTTCTTCATTGCCTGAAAAAATGCATGATATCTGACCTGCATGATATGGGAGCCGAGCGCCGTGCTTAAATAGCCGATTTTGCGGTGCCCCAGATTTTTTAAGTGATTTACGGCAAGTGTCATGCCCTCGTTGTTGTCAATTCCGACGGAAGCAATCGAGAGGTTGGCGGGAATATAGTTATCATACAGAACGACCGGGGTGCGGGTCGTCTCGAAATCCTTCATCCACACTTCATATAATGAAAATCCCAGAACAAACGCTCCGACATAATCATTCTGGAGCATAAACACATCAAATGGAGTTTCCTTCTGGAACTTGTCAGTGACGGGTACAACCTCCACAATAAATCCCGCGGGTTCTGCCATCTGGCGAAACCCCATGATAATATCATAACCGAACTGATGAGGATCTTCATATTCCATATTTTCTATAATGACACAGAGCTTTTTCGCATTGCTTTTTAGCCTGTGAAGTCTGGAATATCCCATCTCCACAGCAGTGTCAAAAACCTGTTTTCGTAAAGTTTCGCTGACATCGGAGGCACCGTTCAACGCCTTTGACACGGTCCCCTTTGAAATGCCGAGTCTGTCTGCAATATCCTGAATAGTGGTCATAAAACCGCCTTTCTACAACAAATCTATCGATTGGAAGTGCAAATCTGCCTTCCTGCGCAACAAAAAATCAATAAAAATAAGAATTACAGTTATTATACAAAATTTTATTATAAAAATCAAGGCGAAAGACAGCAATTAGTTTCGTAAATTGACTATTGCAGGAAAAAATGCATATATTATCGACAAAAAACAGGAAGCATAATTGTGATAAATAGAGAAAAATGTGCAAAAAGGAAGAGATTTGTTGACGAATCATGGAAAGCGGTGTATAGTAGCCATTGCGAAACAAAACGAAACTTTTAAAGAGAGGAAAGGAAAATGAAGAAAAAAGTTTTGGCATTGATGATGGCTGCAATGACTGTAATGATGTGTTTTGCAGGATGCGGTACATCAGCCGGCAACAATGCGTCAGGTGCGAAAAAAGTACGTCTGATGGTTTGGTCTCCCTCAGAGGACCAGTCAAAGGCCAGCGGTGAATGGCTGCAGAAATCCTGTGAAAGCTTTGCAAAGGAGCATCCCGAGTGGGATATCACTTTTGTCTACGGCGTTGCAGATGAAGCGAGTGCTGCTTCCCAGGTAGCACAGGACCCCGAAGCAAGTGCGGATGTATTTATGTATGCGAATGATACGCTGACGATCATGACAGATGCGAATGCTCTGGCAAAATTCGGAGGTAAGTACAGAGAGCAGATTGAAAGTACAAACTCTAAGGAGGTTCTGGCTTCTCTTACAAAGGATGGGGATCTGTACGGCGTTCCCTTTACAACCAACACCTGGTTTATGTATTACGACAAGAGCGTATTTACGGAAGAGGATATCAAAAATCTGGACAAAATGCTGGAAAAAGGCGTGGTATCATTCCCCTTCACAAACTCATGGTATCTGCCTTCATTCTATATCGGAAACGGCTGTACCCTCTTCGGAGACGGAACGGATGAATCAAAGGGCGTGGATTTTGCAGGAGAAAAAGCGGTGGATGTAACCAATTATCTGGTTGATCTGGCGGCAAATCCCAATTTTAAGATCGATGCAGACGGTTCCGGTATTGCGGGCCTTCGCGACGGCAGTATTTCTGCGATTTTCTCGGGTTCATGGGATGCGAATGCAGTAAAAGAAGCGCTGGGCGACAATATGGGCGCGGCAGCTCTTCCAACTTATATGTTAAACGGAAAAGAAAATCAGATGAAGGCATATGCAGGTTCCAAAGCAATCGGCGTCAATCCCTACAGCAAAAATATGGTTCCTGCGGTAGAGCTGGCAGTTTATCTTGCTTCCGCCGAAGCGCAGAAAACTCATTATGAACTGAGAAATGTAATTCCCTGTAATACCGAGCTGATGAAAAATGAAGCAATCGCAAAAGATCCTCTGGTTATGGCACAGAACGATACATTTAACAAGACATCTATTTTACAGCCGTTTGTAGCAGGCATGAATAACTGCTGGGTTCCTGTTGAAAACATGGGTAAAGGTATTCGGAACAAGAGCGTAACTCATGACAATGCCAAAGAGCAGACAGATTCCATGAATCAGGCAATGAATAACGATGGAATTTAATTTTAAATGAGGTGAAAAGGGATGTTAAAATTCAATAAGATTGTGAGTGAAGGCCAGACCCCTTATACCTGCATAAAAGCGGTGAAAGAGGGCGGCATGGAAACCAGACTTTCCATGATTTTGATGGGTCTTGGCAATATTGTACATAAACAGAAAATCAAGGGACTTTTGTTTCTGGCGCTGGAAGTGGCGTATATCGTATTTATGCTGGTAAACGGCATTCAGTTTTTAAGTATGCTGCCTTCTCTTGGCTCTGTTGCACAGAAGGAAGTATGGGATGAGGTTAATCAGGTTTACATGTATACAAAGGGCGATCAGTCTGTTCTGATCCTGCTTTACGGTGTGGCGACGCTGCTGGTTACTTTCCTGATGATCGTGGCATGGAGAGGTACGCTTAGAAGCGCTTATAAGGCGGAGTGTCTGGACAAGGCGGGAAAGCATGTCAATAATTTCGCAGAAGATTTAAAGTCGCTGCTGCATGAAAATCTGCATAAGCTGCTGATGACGCCGTCCATGACATTTATTACGATCCTGACGATTCTGCCGCTGATCTTTATGATCTGTATGGCGTTTACCAATTACAGTAAGATGGACAATCATCTGATGCTGTTTGACTGGGTGGGATTTGAGAACTTCAGAACTCTGTTTGATTCCAGCAGTATTCTGGGAAGTACCTTCTGGTCCGTTCTTGGATGGACTCTGATCTGGGCATTTTTTGCCACCTTCAGCAACTATATTTTCGGTATGATACTGGCGCTTGTCATCAATCGTAAGGATACAAAGGCAAAGGGCTTCTGGAGATTCTGCTTCGTGCTTTCCTGTGCGGTTCCGATGTTCGTTTCCCTGCTGATCATGAGAACCATGCTGCAGCCGAACGGCGCGGTGAATGTGCTGTTTCGTAATCTCGGATGGATTGCGCAGGATGCAAGCCTTCCCTTTTTCACGGATACTCTCTGGGCGCGTGTGACCATTATTGTGATCAATATCTGGGTAGGCGTTCCTTATACTCTGCTGCAGCTTACCGGTGTTCTGCAGAATATTCCGGAGGAAATGTATGAGGCAGCAAGAGTGGACGGTGCTAATATTTTCCAGATTTTCTTTAAAATCACTCTGCCGCATATGCTGTTTGTAACAACTCCTTATCTGATTGCTACTTTTACAGGTAATGTTAACAACTTTAATGTAATTTATCTGCTTTCCGGCGGTGATCCGGTGACCGATATCGGGGCGACAGCGGGAAGCACTGACCTTCTGGTAACATGGCTGTACAAACTGACCATTGATAAACAGTATTATAATATTGGCGCGGTAATCGGTATTTTAACCTTTGTCATTCTGGCAATCGGGGCACTGCTTACCTACCGCAACAGTAAATCATACAAAGAAGGAGGATTTTAGAGATGGCAGCACCTGTAATAAAATCAGCAAAAAGAAAACGTTTTATTAAAAATACGCTGGTACATATCATGCTGGCAGTTCTGGCATTTATCTGGGTATTTCCGATCATCTGGGTTGTGCTGACCAGCTTCAGAGCGGAAAAGGGTTCTTATGTTTCAACCTTTTTACCGCAGTCCTATACGATTGACAATTATGTAAAGCTGTTTACGGATACTACGATCCTGAATTTCCCGAGAATGTTTGGCAACACTCTGTTTATTGCGGTCTGCTCCTGTATTCTCGCAACCTTCTATGTACTTTCTGTATCCTACTGCCTGTCAAGACTTCGTTTTAAGATGAGAAAGCCTTATATGAACATGGCAATGATCCTTGGTCTGTTCCCCGGCTTTATGTCCATGGTTGCCGTTTACTTTATTTTAAAGGCGGTTGGTCTGACAGAGGGAAATCTGATTCGTGTTGCACTGATCCTGTGTTACTCCGGTGGTGCGGGACTGGGCTTCCAGATTGCAAAGGGCTTTTTTGATACGATTCCTTATGCGGTAGATGAAGCCGCAATTATTGACGGCTGCACAAAATGGCAGGTATTTACCAAAATCACGCTGCCGCTGAGTAAACCGATTATTGTTTACACGGTATTAACGGCATTTATGGGTCCCTGGCTCGACTTCATTTTCGCAAAAGTTATCTGCCGTGCAAACTCTGACCAGTATACGATTGCAATCGGTCTCTGGAAAATGCTGGAAAAGGAATACATTGACAGCTGGTACACAAGCTTCGCGGCAGGCGCCGTGCTGATCTCCATTCCGATTGCGATTTTATTCCTGTGCATGCAGAAATATTATGTGGATGGAGTATCAGGCGCAGTCAAGGGCTGATAGATAAAGGGTTGCGGTAAACGCAAGCTTTTTATAACAGTTTTATGCTATTATTATAAAGGCTGTGAAAGCTCCATTACAGTATTATCCTGTTCGGGGACGCGCTCTCGCTCGGATCGAACGCAGCGGAACTAAACTCTC
>JAUNPP010000063.1 GCA_030536685.1 Lachnospiraceae bacterium | reverse complement strand
ATTTGCTGCTCTTAAGTTTGCTTATCTGCTTTTAATTTTGATTCTTTCTGCTCTTTTTATTCTTTTACAGCACCAACCGTTAAACCGTTTACAAAGTATCTCTGGAAGAACGGATATGCAAAAATAATCGGTAATGTGGAAATAACTACGATTGCCATCTTAACCGTTTCCTGAGGCAGATTTGCCACAGCCTGATCAGCCATAAGACCGAGGTTATTCTTACTGTCAGTCAGGAAAGCCATACTGGACTCAATCTTGATCAGAAGAAACTGTAACGGGATTTTGGTCTGATCGTCCATATACATCAATGCATTGAACCAGTCATTCCAGTAACCCAGTGTCAGAAACAGGCCGATTGTTGCCAGACCCGGAAGGGACATGGGGATAACGATCTGGAAGAACAGTCTCCATTCGGAAGCGCCGTCGATCTTAGCAGATTCTACTACCGCATCGGGAATACTTGTCTTAAAGAAGGTTCTCAAAATAATGATGTTATAGGAGTTCATACACATCGGCAGGATCAGTGCCCAGATAGAATCCTTTAAGTGCAGTACCTGTGTCATGATCAGGTAGTTAGCGATCATACCACCGCCAAACAGCATGGGGATTGTAATAACCGTGGTAAAGAATTTTTTGTATGCGTAATTCTTACGGGAAAGAGCGTATGCATAAGTACCGATCAGTAAAACGCCAAGAACAGTACCTACGAGGGTGATAAAGATCGTTACACCGTAGCTTCTTAAAATACTGTCGCCCGCATCCAGAATATACTGATAAGCATACAAGCTTAATTTTTCAGGAATGAAACGGTATCCGTTCATTTCCAGTGTTTCACCATCTGTAAAGGAGATAATGATAACGAATACAAACGGCATTACGCACAGGAATGATAAGAATGCCAGTATTGCATTAAAGAGAACATTTGTAGGCTTTTTAATACTATTGTATTTAGAGGGCATTGCTTCGATCTTTTTGATCTGCTTTTCGAGCTTTTTCTGCTCTTTTAACTGCCGCTTTAATTCTTTTTTGTCAGACATATTCTTACCTCCTTCCTAGAATAATGCGTTATCGCTGTCGATCATGGATACAATCTTATTGGAAACCATAATCAGTACAAAACCAACTGTAGACTGGAACAGAGCAGCTGCGGAACTCATACCTAATTCGCCGTTTGTCTTTAACGCACGGAAAATGTAGGTATCCAATACGTTCGTTACCGGATACAGAGGACCTGAGTCTCTCGGAAGCTGATAGAACAATCCGAAGTCTGCACGGATGATACCGCCGATTGACATGATCAGCAGAATTGTCACAACCGGTTTCAGCAGAGGAAGCGTGATGAATTTGATCTGCTGCCATTTGGTTGCGCCGTCAAGAGCGGCTGCCTCATAAAGCGTACCATCAATACCGCAGATGGAAGCCAGATATACAACGGTGTTGTACCCCATGCCCTTCCACTGACTCATGATCAGAATAAATGCAGGCCACCACTGGGGTTCGGTGTACCAGGAACGTCCTTCAATTCCAAAACCTTCAAGAAGTCCGTTTACATAACCTTTTTCCGGATTCAGGAATGCGTATAAACAGTAGCTTACAACAACCCATGAAAGGAAATAAGGCAGGAACATGGAAGTCTGATAGATTTTCATCATTCCTTTGTTTCTTAACTCATTCAGCAGCATAGCCAGAATGACAGGGATTACAATACCCAGAATAATGAAACACAGATTATACAAAATCGTGTTTCTCAAAATAAGCCAGGCATCACCTGAACTGAAAAGGAATTTGAAATTGTCAAACCAAACAAATTCACTTTCTATCAAACTTGAAAAGAATCCACCGCCTGAAAGACGGAATTTCTTAAATGCTACGATAATACCGAATAACGGCAGATATGCAAAAATCAGAAACCAGATTGCTCCGGGGGCGCTTAAAATCAGGAGCTCCTTATTTGCTTTCAGAGTTCTGAAAAAGCCGTTTCCGCTTTTTTTGCTCTTTACTTCAGCATTCACACTTTTTTCCTCCTTCTCTTTTTGGGCGAAACATCCGCCGGCTGATGGATTCGCCTTTCTTTTTTATGTATATTTACTTTATCATGTTTGTGTTGGGATGGATAGTTGAATATTTTCAGGTTTTTTGTACAAATTCTAGGTGCGATTTTTTCAATTTTCCAAATCCGAAAAAGGGCTGCTTCCGGTACAAAGCAGCCCTTTTTCACATTTTTCAATAGATTTATGGTTTGAAATTGATTTTTTGTTGTTATTTAGTATTTTTTCATTTCCCGCAGTGATGCCGGAGAAACGCCGAAGCACTGTTTAAACTTGCGGTAGAAATAGCTGGTGTCAGGATATCCCACCTCTCTTGCAATATCATTGATCTTCATATTGGTGTTCAAGATCAGATCCTTTGCAATCCCCATCTTGGTGCTGCTTAAATAGCTCGCAAATGAAACTCCGACCTCCTTCTGGAAGATCTGTCCCAGATAAGAGGCGTTCATATGGTACTTATATGCCAGAGTCTTTAAATTCATATCATCCTTATAGTTTTTCATAACCTCGTGGATGATCTGCTTTACTACCGGCGTATAGTGCGAATCCTCCTCATGAAGATTGTTGATGATTTCATCGATTTCTGAAGTAAATATTGCTTTTAAGCCAAATACAGTTTCCGCCTGATAGATACTCTCGATCAGTTCGGTCAGAGCCTGCAGGTTGCCGGATTCCTCCAGCTTGTATTCTTCCTTGATTTCCTGCAGGATCATAGCTATCTTAATTGCAACCTGATACAGCGCATCCACATCCGAATCTTCCCCGATGTTATTCAAAAACAGGTCGCTGAGATAATCGATTACTCCCGTTCGGTCCTTTTTCAGCACAAGCTTTCGCAGATACACACTGTCCACAGCAATATCCTTTGTTTTCCGCCTGCGGAAGCTGTTCTGATCCAGACAGCTGCCGTAGCCCTCCAAAATCAGATATTTCTGAAGCTTTTTGGCGGATTTATAGCAGGCGGGCAGATCGCGGAAGGAATGGCATGGTGTTCCCAATGTGATAAACGTCATAACGCCCAGACTGCTTTCAAGCCGGTCCTGAAGCCCCTTGAAATACTCAAGAGCCTCCTGCTGGCTGATCCGTTCCCCGGACCACATGATAAACATACTCTCCACATCCAGATGAAGAACTATCAGTTTTTCCTTTTCTTCCCGGATCTTCACCAGAACATCCGTCAGCTTGATATCCTTCATGCTCTCCAGATTCAGTTTTATGATAGCGGCATAAGAAAGAGGACTGTCAACGGAATGTTCCAGAAGTTCAATGATCTCCTCTTTTTCCGGCTCCCGGAGCTTTCCGGACAAAAACTGAAGCCAGTTATTCTTCTGATTGGTATACTGATGCTTCGCCTTATCGATCTCGTCCAGCTTCTGAATCGTTTCCTTCAGCTGAGCAATCAGCTCCTCCTCATCAATCGGCTTCAGAAGATAGTTTTCCACTTCCAGACGGATTGCTTCTCTTGCATAGGCAAATTCATCATATCCTGTCAGAATAATAAACTTTACACGTTCATCCTCCTGCCTGATCGTGCGGAGGAGTTCAAGACCTCCCATAACCGGCATCTCCAGATCCGTTACAATAATGTCCACAGGTTCTTTCTTCCACAAAGAAAGCGCTTCCTCGCCGTGATGTGCCATATGCACGACCGACAGCCCGAGTTCTTCCCAGTCAATTATGTTTCTGATTCCCTGAAGAATCAGTTCTTCATCTTCCACCAACATGACCTTTTTCATAGTTCTCTATCCCTTTTGTGTTTCATTCTCTGTTTCTTTGTTTCCTGTCTCTTCATTTCCTGTTACATCTTTTTCCGGTTTATATCTTAAGATCACGCGAAGTCCCCGTTCGCCGGCGTGTTCCAGCCGAAGCCCGTACTGATTTCCATAAACCATCTTAATCCGGCGGTTTACATTCGCAATTCCGATTGAATGCTTCCCTTCAGACTTTTTATTCTCTGCCAGCTCATGATTCTTTTTCTTCAGCTCGGCTTCCGTCATGCCATGCCCGTTATCTTCTATGACAACGCAGATTTCCTCATCCTCCTGCTCTACCTGGATTTTCAGATAGTTATCGGAATCCTCTTTCCGCATTCCGTGGACAAAATAATTCTCCACGATGGGCTGCAAAACAAATTTGATAATGGGCAGCTGATACAGCTCCTCCGGACATTCAATATCCGCTTCAAACTGATTTTCATAACGGATTTAAAATAAATCCAGATATTTTTTGCAGTAATGCAGCTCCTGTACTAAAGTGATCACAGAAGATTCCTTTACCTGGCTGCGAAACATAACGGTCATGCTGTATATCATCTTTGCCACATCACGGTCCCCGCTGCAGATTGCCTTCATGCGGATTGCTTCCAGCGTATTGTACAGAAAATGCGGGTTGATCTGCGTCTGCAGCGCTTCCATCTCCGCATTCGTCTGCTCGATCTCCGCAAGATAGCTTTTCTGGATATAGCGGTCCAACCTGCGGCACATGCTGTTAAAATGCTCCGATATGATATCCAGCTCATCGCCTTTTTGATTGGTCTTCAGAATAATATCCAGATTTCCTCTGGTAACCTGCTCCATACCTTCTATGATCGCATTCAGCCGTCTTTCCATCCTGCCAAGGTAATAGCGGATCAGCATCTGACTTATGACCAGAGCCGCAAAGCTAAAAAGCAGAACTGGCAGCCAGACGGTTTCCGACATCTTCTCCGCCTGCTTCTTCGGCATGTAGGATACCACTCTGTAATCATTCACTCCGCTGGTATTGACATACGCATTCAGGTTTTTCTCCCAGACTTCCTCCGATTCATGTTCCGGAATCACGATTTTGGCGGCCTCATCATCTCCCTGGGAATTATATACCACGGTTCCCTCCGAATTAAAGACCAGCAGATCAGCCCGGGAATAAAAATTGTAATAGTTTTCCAATGCGTCGCTGCTGAAGGTAACGATCATATAACCCGATGTTTCCCAGGTAACAGGGTCACGAATTTCCCGTACAAATGAAAACTCCCCTTTTCGAGCCAGATCATTGTTTTCGAGCCGGTTTACAACCATGTTATAATCCGCGCTGTGCCAGATGCGCTTATCCGGGTAATGCGTCGTAATATCTTTATTAAAATGGCTTACCAGCGTGATCCGGATAATGTGTGAATTGCCGGAAAAGGTCTCAGCTATAAAATCATCGATTCCCTTATAAACAGAAACTTCCTGCCTGTAATACTCGTCCAGCGCATGCTTCAGATAGGTCTGCGTATCCTCCGTCAGATAATACAGCAGATCATCCAGCTCAGTCGTGGATTTATACAGATCTCTCACGATATAATCCACCTCGCTTTTGGCATCCTGAACGTAATCCGAAACATCCTTACCCAGCATATCAATATAATTCTGATTACTTTCCAGCGTCCTCATGCGAAAATTAGACAAAAAAACAGCGGCAAGCACGCTGATCACACCAAGCGTCACCCCTGTATAGATTAACAGAAGCTTAGTGTATAACCTCTTCTGCCTTTTTTCCATCCGTATCTCCCTCCGTTCAGATCCCTTCTGCTTAACAAAACAGATTCTTCAAAGATTATACCCAATTTATCCCAATATAGCAACTGCTTTTAAATGGTTGTGGATGGTAAGCGCATGCTTTTTATAGCAGGTTACTTTGTTGTTATAAGAGAAAGTTGTGAAGGCTCCATTACAGTAATATCCTGTTCGGGGACGCGCTCTCGCTCGGATCGAACGCAGCGGTACTAAACTCTCGAACTGTCTTTCAGACAGCCCGATCGTTAAGTGCCGGCGTTCTCTATGGTCCCTTTCACAGGATATTACTGTAATTCCGCCGTCTGGATTATCAAAATTACGACAGAAGATGTGAACTTTCACAGGATATTACTGTAATTGCGCCGCCGTAGTTTTGCGATACTGCATACTACAGGTTTAACGGACGTTGGAAAATCATGCGTTTACCGTGAAGAGTTGTGGGAATTATACACTTTTGGCTATCAGCTCCGGCACGTGTTTACCGTGAGCAGGAAATTTATCGCTCTGTTTTCCCATAAGGAAATTCAAAAAACAGCAAGCTGGCTATACGGTAAGTCTGCGAGAGGCGTATTGGTGCTGAAAGCACCTCTTAGCCCCGGTCAGATTTATCGTATAGCCAGCTTGCGTCCCCTGGATTTCCTCTTACACTCTCTTATTTACAGTTTTGCAGTTTCATTTACGCGTTCGTTGGGTGTGTTTCGGCTTTCCAGTTCTTTAAGTACCTTCTGATTCATGAAAACGATTAGAAAACCGCATACGCTTCCCATAAACAGCACTGCTGTACCTGCGACCATTTCATAGGCTACCAGTACGATTGCAACTGCTGCTACATTTCCCAGCGTCATGATTGGTTTGGCAAACATTAGAACAATTGCTGTTTTTACCAGCTGCAGGTTTGTCATTTCATATCGGGATGCCAGCAGATATAACGGCGGTATCAGCAGGATTGAAAGGACAAACAGGAGAATAAACAGAATGATCAGCGGCAGAAACGGCATCTGGAATGTGAAAAATTCAATATTTGTCCAGAAAACCAGAACTACAAACGCATGGGCGATTCCCAGTACAAGTTTCTTAAGGAAGCCGCTTTTGTAGCCTTTCCAGTAGTCCTTTCGCGCTCCAAGATCCGTTCCATGGAGCAGGCGGGTCATTGCGTACATGACAGCAGAAAGGGCGGGAGCCATCGGCGCCAGAGAAAGCAGAAACAACGGAAGATAGGTTCGTATCTGACTGCCTCCCACAAGCAGCAAAAACAGCAGAACCGGTATATTAGAAATCACAAACAAAAAATTTATCACTAAAAAATACCAGATCTTGTAACAGAAATCCATTATTCTTTCTACATTAAAAAATTCTGACAGCATATAGCTCCTCCCGTTCTGTATTTTTGTCTCTTACAGAGTAATCAGTACAGTCTTGATTTCGTAAGGCTTTAATTCCATACTGATTTCTGCTGTATTCATTGTTTCACCGATCTGACGTTCTCTCAGATCACTTTCTGCCCATGCGGTAAAGGCAAAGCCGGGGCGCAGGGTTACCTTCTGTCTGGAACCTGCAAATTCATGGAAACGGATCACAATTGACTTTCCATCCTCAGATTTCTTAACCGCATCCAGTTCTACCAGCTCATTATCGATGCTCAGGAAGCTTTCCCATTCGCTCTTTGCTTTACCGGCTGCAACCTGCATCGGCTCGTTCACAGCAAATGCTTCCTGAACGGTACGTCCTTCTACAAAGTCGCCTCTGTGAGGAAGCAGGGAGTAAGTAAATGCATGTGCGCCCTGGTCCTGAAGATGATCGGGGTTGGTAGCGGCCTTGATCAGGGTGATACGAAGAACATTGTCTTTGATATCATGGCCGTATTTGCAGTCATTTAAAATACTTACACCGTAATCACGTTCTGACAGGTCTGCCCATCTGTGTGCAACTGACTCAAAACGAGCCTGATCCCAGCTGGTATTCCAGTGATTGGGACGTCTTACATTACCGTACTGTACATCGTAGGTCGCGTAGGTAGAGCGGATGTCCACAGGGAAAGCAGCCTTTAACAGCTGATGTACTTCATGATAATCTACTTTTGTCTTAAAATCAATTCTTCTGCTGTAGCTGTAAAGTGTCATATCCTGTTCGATTACAGAACTCATATACTTCCATTCCATATGGATCACCAGACGAAGCTCGCCAAGCTCTGTTACTTCAAAACGAACCAGATCTGTTACTTCACGCATCTTTTCCTGATAGAAAATGTCGATATCCCATGCGTCGTTGTCGATGGGCTTATCTTCAAACATCTGCAGAACGTTGCCGCGTTCTCCCTCAGCCAGTACGCTTCTCTCATTGGTCTTATCATACAGTCTGGAAATCTGACCGGCTTCATTCAGAGTGATCTGATAGAAAGGAGTTTCAATTTCTCTGCCGTTTACGGTAAAGCTTGCTGCTTTCGCTGCTTCTGCTGTCTCCTCCAGGCGGATCACTTTGCTGCCCATGGAAGGAACCTCTTTCAGATATACCCAGGTCTTGTCTTCTGCTCTCTGAGCGGGCAGAACATTTCCCTGTTCATCCTTGTAAATGCCGGCTTTTGTTGTGGGAACTGAAACTGCTTCTCCCAGATTCCAGCCTGAAGAGTTCCATACCGTATAGGTATCCTCTTTTGCCTCTACAACGGTATCGTAGTAGCTGTTTTCTACCTCGCGTGCTACGCTTTCGATATATTCATAATCCTTTTTGGAATCTTCATATACCTCGCAAATAGAAGATCCGGGAATGATATCGTGGAACTGATCTGTCAAAATATGCTTCCAGCCCTTTGTCAGCTCTTCCTGCTTTGCTTCTGCAAGATTTCCCTTTGCCAGACCTTCCATAACCGTCATCCACTCGGTTCTGCGGTACAGCTGTTCCATCTTACGGTTCATCAGTTTGTTGTGAGCATGGCTTGTGTAGGTGCCTCTGTGATATTCCAGATACAGCTCGCCATCCCATGTATGCACATACTGGTCTGTGTTGTCAAATGTTTCATGCAGCTTTTCAAAATATTCTTTTGCGGTAGAAGTCTTAACATGAGGCAGACCCGGGATCTTATCCATTCTGCGTCGATTTTCCAGCATATCGCGGCTTACACCGCCGCCGCCGTCACCGTATCCGTAGGCGATCAGCAGATCTTTATTGGTCTGTTTTTCACTGTATGCATCCCATACGCCCTTTGCAATCTTAGGAAGAAGCTTTCCGTTGTAGGTGTAGAACCAGGAACCGGGTTCATTCCAGGGTTCGGGAGCTGTGATAAAGTGAGTCAGCACTTCGCTGCCGTCGATACCTTTCCAGATGAAGGTATCATGAGGCATACGGTTGTACTGGTTCCAGCTGATCTTTGTTGTCATAAAGGTATTGATTCCGGCTTTTTTCAGAATCTGAGGCAGCGCCCATGAATAACCGAATACATCGGGCAGCCACAGGTAGTTGATGTCTTTGCCAAACTCGTCTTTAATAAATTTGGAGCCTAAAAGAATCTGTCTGGTAAGAGATTCTCCGCTGGTCAGGTTGCAGTCGGCTTCTACCCACATCGCACCGTCTGCTTCCCACTTGCCTTCCGCTACCTTTTCTTTGATCTTTTCAAAGATGTCAGGGAAGCATTCTTTCATATATTCATACAGCTGAGGCTGTGTCTGCAGGAAGATATATTCAGGGTACATTTCCATCAGACGCAGTACAGTTGAGAAAGAACGGGAACATTTTTCTCTTGTATGCTTTAATCTCCACAGCCATGCTACGTCGATATGGGTATGTCCTACACAGTAGACATTGATCAGAGAGGTCTTATCCATAGCGTCGATCTTCTCATTCAGATAATCATCTGCCTCGTGAAGTGTTTCATAGAAGGTTTCACTTCCGGGATATGCCCAGTCAACCAGTCGGCAGGCTCCATCGAGAGCGCCGCGCAGGTCATGCTGAATCGGATTAAATTCATCCAGCGCCTGAATGGTTTCCAGAACCGCTTCACTCATATAATAGAAGTCATCTGCCTTTTCATCCAGCCATGCCAGGTCTGCGCGTGCAATCTTGTGTTCTACCTCTCTGGGAACACCGCCGCCTTCCAGACCGGACCATAAACGGAACGTAACGTCCACTGTGGTTCCGCATAAAGCATCGTCGAAGAATACTTCCTTGTGGTTGGCATCCACACCCTGGTACATCTGGCCGTTAACATACAGCATGGATTCGAAACCGCTGTTGTTGCCTGCTCCTGTCATACCAAAGTCAAATACGCCGACAACCCTTCTGCCCTTCCACTCTGCAGGAATCTCAATTTCCTTATGCATCCATAAATAGCGGTCGCGGCCTGACCAGCTGTCTCCTGTTTTGATCGTATCCCAGCCTTCGAAGGAGGTGGGAAGCACCGGATTTACCACGCCCTGGGTTTCATCCTGCACTGCAAATTCTTTTAATGCGATCACATCACGATACCGGTATTCCTGTAATTCGGTAATTCGTCTGTCCAGTTTTCTGTCTGTTAAAAACATATCTGCCATATTTATTCCATCCTCATAATATAAATTCAGTATTGATTTGCTTTGTTTTTTTCAGCATACTATAGGGTCTGCTTCTTTTCAACTTAGAGAATTCTATTTTTAATGTAATTATTGCAGTCACCGCTTACTGTTCACGCTCGCACCGGGCATTTGCTGCTCCGGCACAGGAAAACGTGTAAAATGGAGAAACGCTTACTTTTCTACCCGATAGCCGCAGTAATCCAGAACCAGCTCACAAAACATTGCATTCGCCCATGAAAACCACTCTCTGGTGTAACGGCAGGGATCGTCTGCATGAAAGCCTTCGTGCATCAGCTTCTTTCCGCCGTCGGTATTTGCAAGCATTTCAAGTATTTCACGTTTTTCTTCCCGATCTGATGAAATCAGCCCCTGCATTGCCAGGGAAATGTGCCAGATATATCTCGCGGGGGTATGGGGACTTCCGATTCCCTTTGCCTTTGTTCCTGCATAATAATAAGGATTGATTTCGCTTAAAATCAGTTTTTTTGTATTCTCCGACACTTCCGGGTCTCTTCCGGTATAACCGATATAATCCATGGAAAGCAGACTGGGAACATTTGCGTCATCCATCAGATTGTACTGTCCAAACCCGTCTGTCTCATAAGCATAAACCTTTCCAAAGGCCTCGGTAAGGGTGATTCCGTACTGTTCAATCCCTTCCTCGATGGAGTCTGACAGTTCAAGAGCCTGCGAAGCCAACTCTTTGTCTAAAAGAACTGCTTCTGCGATTTCTGCCAGATAGCGAAGAACCACCACTGCAAACATATTGGAGGGAATCAGATAGCCGTATACACAGGCGTCATCACTCGGACGGAAGCCCGACCAGGTCAGACCGATTCCGGATTTCACCAGCGCTCCTTTGCCGTCTCTTGACAGAGTATCCGTAAAATAGGTGTTTTTTCTGATAAAATGATACGGTGAATTTTCTTCATGATTCTGCTCTGTTTTGAAAACCTGCAGGATCTTTCTGGCGCCTGCCGTAAAGCTTTCATCAAACTGAGAGGTTCTGCCCGTGTTTTTCCATAACAGCCATGCAAACTGCAGCGGGTAACACAGCGAATCGATCTCATATTTGCGCTCCCAGATCCAGGGGCCCATCTCGGTTTCGTCCTTCTCCCAGCAGTTTCCGTTTGCCGCTTCATTAAAAGCATTGGCATAGGGGTCAATATTGATGCACATAAACTGTCTTTTTACCAGTCCTGCCAGAATATCTGCAATTTCATCGTCTTCTTTTGCAAGAATCAGATAAGGTCTCAGCTGAGCTACCGAGTCGCGCAGCCACATAGCAGGAATATCGCCGGTGATTACATAGGTACTGCCGTCCTCCATCCGTTTTACCGTGGTATTCAGGGTATTGGTAAAACAATTTTCAAACATTTCACCCAGCTTTTCGGCTGTCTCCTGTTTTTCCTTTCCGTCCGGCCTTACAGACTCCTGCTGAAGCAGCCTGTCTTTTACGATCTCTGTCAATCGTTTCATGGAAGCCGGGATTTCTTTTTTCTCATCCTTTAAAAATTTCAAATCTTTCTCCACGCAAGTTTCCTCCATTGGTTGCTTTTGCATTTTCATTTGGAATCTTATCATTCCGCAAATTCAATTTCAAGCACTGTGAACAAAGCTTTTAGAATTTTTACATTATTTCAAGTATTATCACACTATTCATCTGACGAAATTTCGTGATAAACTGATGCTACCATTGAAAAACGCACAAGGAGGAAGTTCATTTGAAATCAAAAAATGTAAAAGCTGCATTAGCGCTGATGCTTTCTGCTTCCATGCTGGCGAGCATGACCGGATGTAGTAATTCCGGCAGCGGAAATAACGCAGGCAGCAAAGATCCCGCAAAACCGTCATTTACCATGACGGAAGAAAGTACTTATCAGAAACCTCTGCTCAACCAGCCCGAAGTACCTTACTGGTTCCCCAACGATCTTCTGGCATGGAGCCCCGACAAGGATGAAGATGCAAAATACAATGTAAGCACCATCCCGTTGGCAAAGCGTGTTGATAAGGAAAAACTGATCCCCTCTGTAGATACTCAGGTCAAGGATATGAATGTTGTTGCCATTTCTATTATGAACAGCAGCACCAGCGGCAATGCACCTCACGGTATCAACACAGTAGATGCCAATGTATTCTCCTACTGGCAGTACATTGACAAGCTGGTATACTGGGGCGGCTCCTCAGGCGAAGGTCTGATCGTAACTCCCAGCGCTGACGTTATCGACGCAGCTCACAAAAACGGCGTACCGGTTATGGGTACTGTATTCTTCCCTCAGCCCGCACACGGCGGAAAGATCGAATGGCTGAATGATTTCCTGAAAAAGGATGAAAACGGCAATTTCCCCATGATCGACAAGCTGAT
The DNA here is from genome assembly GCA_030536685.1 of Lachnospiraceae bacterium. Lineage (GTDB taxonomy): Bacteria > Bacillota > Clostridia > Lachnospirales > Lachnospiraceae > TWA4. The sequence continues at coordinate 6,125 of JAUNPP010000063.1, read as the reverse complement.
CGAGGTTGCAAACTACTTCGGTTTTGAAGGCTGGTTCATCAATCAGGAATCTGACACCAGCGACGAAGGCAAGCTGACAAAAGAGCATGCAAAGCTGATGCAGGAATTTATCAAAGCGTTCAAGGCAAAAGCCGGCGAACTGGAAATCATGTGGTATGATTCCATGACAAAAGACGGCAAAATGGACTGGCAGAACGGTTTAACCGACAAAAATATCTTCTACATCCTGAACGAAGACAAAGAAGCAATCGCTGACAGCATGTTCTTAAACTTCTGGTGGACAGATGATAATTATGTATCAAAGAAACTGCTGGAAGCTTCCAAAAAAATGGCAGATAAAAACGGTATCAACCCCTATGACATCTATGCAGGTATCGACGTACAGGCAAACGGCGTTATGACTCCTATCAGATGGGATTTATTTGCACCCGAAGGACAGGCTCCTTATACCTCACTCGGTCTGTACTGCCCCAGCTGGACTTATTTTGCAGCAAACGGCAACTACGAGGATTTCCAGGCAAAGGAAAACCGCTTATGGGTTAATGAAAACGGTGACCCCACTGTTCCTACCACGACAAAGGATACCGAATGGAGGGGCGTTTCTACCTACGCAATCGAAAAGACAGTTGTCAACCAGGCGCCTTTTGTGACAAACTTCAGTCTCGGACACGGCTACAGCTACTTTATCGATGGTGAAAAGGTTTCCGAAAAAGACTGGAACAACCGCAGTATGCAGGATATCATGCCTACCTACCGCTGGACTCTGGATCAGGAAGAAGGAAATGAGCTGAAGCCTTTCATTGATTATGCAAACGCATACTACGGCGGCAACTCACTGAAATTCTTCGGTACCGCGGCAAAAGATAAAACTACTACTGTAAAACTGTACAGCTCAGACCTTGCTGTCACAAAGGATCTGGCATTTACAGCAAAGGCAAAAGCCAACTCCGATGCAAACCTCAGCCTGATTGCAGAGCTGGATGACGGAAGTGTTGAAACCATCAAAGGCGATAAGAAGGTCGGCGCTGAATGGACAGATGTTTCCTTTGATATCTCCAAACTGGATGGCAAAACAATTCGCACAATCTCAGTTGGTATCAGCGCAGCAGCAGACGCTGCCGGATTTGAATTTAACCTCGGTCAGCTCGCTGTTACCGATAAAGCAGATGCTCCTGAAGCAACCGCTGCTGATCTTGCAGTAGAAAGCACCAGCTTTGATGAAGACGACTGCATCTACACCGGCGTACGTTTAGCATGGACCGGCTCTGACGCAGCCTACTATGAAGTTTATCGTGTAAACCAGGATAAGACAACCTCTTTCTTAGGTGCAACACCCGGAACAAACCTCTACATCAATGCGCTGGAAAGAAATGATGATACCAATAAAACAAACTTCCAGGTTGTACCCGTCAATGTAAAGGGTGAACGTGGAAAAGCTACTGACACCGTAACAATGGAATGGCCCGACAACAGCCTGCCGAAAGCAGACTTCAAGGCTTCCAAAACTTTAGTAGCTCCCGGCGAAGAAATCACCTTCGAAAGCCTGTGTTCCGCAAATACCGAAAACGTATCATGGGAATTCACCGGAGCTGATACAGAAACCAGCACTGACGCTGCTCCCAAGGTAACTTACGCAAACGAAGGTACCTACACAGTTAAAGTTACTGCCAAAAATGATTCCGGCGAAGCCGTTGAAGAAAAAGAAAATCTGATTACCGTTTCCTCCAAGGTTTCCGGCGATCTGACTCTCCTTTCCCAGGGCAAAAAGACAGAAGCTTCTGCTTACGTTAACGAAAATGAAGCTCCCCAGTTTGCAGTAGACGGCGATCCCAGCAAGAAATGGTGTGCAACCGGCAACCCGCCTCACACACTTACAATCGACCTCGGCGCAGTACAGACTGTCAGCGAAGTAAAAATCGGCCATGCTGAATTTGGCGGTGAAGGCCCCGATATGAACACCAAGGCTTACACCATTCAGGTCAGCAAGGACGGAAAAGAATTTACCGATGTAATAAAAGTAAAGAAAAACTCACTCGGTGAAACACTCGATACATTCCAGGCTGTTGAAGCACAGTTTGTAAAACTGATCGTTGAAAAGCCCACCCAGGGCTCCGACACCGCTGCAAGAATTTACGAAGTCAGCGTATTCGGCCTGGAAGGCTCCTTAAACTAATCAGCACTGAGTACACCAATACTCAGCTGAATATACCTCATTCACAACCGGTTTCCAAACCAAAACCGGAGTAACATTTTAACCTTTTAACAAGACAAAACAGGCTGTGAAAGAATCCACTTATCTCTCACAGCCTGCTTTTGTTATATAATCCCTAACTTTCCTTATATATTAATCACTCTCTCCCCACTCCCATCCATCTCAACCCCATACGCCATACCCCCACAGCTGTTCGAAGATTTCATAACAGTAGAAATTGCAAAAACCAGCAAGCCGTCTATGATACAAGTCTGCAAGGGGCGTATTGGTGCGAAGCACCCCTTAGCCCCGGACAGACTTCGTATCATAGACGGCTTGCGTCCCCTGGACATTACTACTGTCCCGAAATCCCCGAACAGCAGCCAACCTGATCCAGTTCAAACCAGAATACTACTCCGTCAGTTTTATTGTATACTCCAAACGGACAGCCATGCTGTTCCATAATCGCCTTTACGATTGACAGTCCGATGCCGCTTCCGCCGTATTCGCGGGTTCTTGCCTTATCTACCTTAAAGAATTTGATCCATACCTTGTCCAGATCCTCTTCAGGTATCGGCTTTCCGGTGTTAAAGACGCTGATGCGGACTCTGTCCTTCTCGCTGTCTTCTGCCCGGATGATCACCCTGCGCTCTCCATCCAGATGATTGCAGGCATTGCTGATATAGTTTTTAAGAACCTCTTCTATCATAAACTCATCGCCCAGAACCTGCATATTTTCTGCATTTTCCTGATATTCCAGGCTGCCGTCCTTTTGCTGCAGCAAAATACTGGTGGAATCGATCATCCCCCGGATCATCTCGGAAAGATCAAAGGGAAGCTTTTCACAGGCGTTGCTGCCAAATTCCAGCTGATTCAGGTTCAGAAGCTTCTGTACCATCTGATTCATCTTGGAGGCTTCATCCATGATTACTTCACAGTAAAATTCCCGGCTCTCCTCGTCCTCATTGACGCAGTCCTGCAGACCCTCCGCATAGCCCTGTATAATCGCGATCGGCGTTTTCAGCTCATGGGAAACATTCGAAAGAAATTCCTTTCTCATATCATCGATCTGGATTTTTTCCTCAATATCCTTCTGAAGCTGCTCATTTGCCGTCTTCAGCTCGCTGATCGTTTTTTCAAGCTCAGAGGCCAGATGATTCATACTGTTGCCCAGAATTCCGATTTCATCATTGGAATTGCCCTGATAACGCACTTTAAAATCCTGTCCTGCCATACGCGAAGCGATTTCCGACAATTCCAGCACCGGCTTCGTCATTTTTTTCATCAGGAAGAAAATATAGGTTCCTGAGACAAGGGCAACGCCCAGTCCCGTCAGTATAAAAAACTTATTGGAAACCGCCGCGCTTTCCCGAATACTCTCCACCGGTATACTTAACAGAAATATATTGCCGGATTTCAGAAAACCATAGGCATCCATATATCTGCTGTTGGAATGATTGTCATTCAGCATGGCAATCTGATATCTGGAATTTTTATAAATCTGCTCCACATCAACACCATTGTTAAATACATACTGGGTCAGACGCCATCTCAGATCGACGATCTCAGAGGCTGAGCTGAACAGAATATCGCTTTCCGAATCCCAGATGACAACACTGATATTGTATTTGGTCCAGCACTGCCTCAGAATTTCCTGCATCTCCTTATCCAGCTCCTTATCAAGATCTTTCTTATCACCTGTAAATCCATAGTGGCCCATCACCTGATCGATCTTGTCGACCTCCTCGATCAGTGAATTTTTCTTATCACTCAGATAATAATCTCCCAGAAAATACAGATTCAAAAAAATACAAAGTCCGATTGCAGATACCATGATCAGAATAAACAGCAAAGTAAACTTTAACCTGAGAGAGCCTTTTACCGGTGCTTTTTCCCGGTTACGCATTCCAAATCTAAAAAATCCCATTATTTACTCTCGTCACCGGGATCAAATTTGTATCCCATACCACGGATTGTTATGATGGAATCCCCCTTTTCTCCCAGCTTGCTTCTTAACTTTTTAACATGAGTATCAATTGTCCGGGCATCGCCGTAATAATCATAATTCCACACATTATTCAGAATCCGCTCTCTGGAAAGCGCAACTCCTTTGTTTTCCAGAAAATAGCACAGCAGCTCAAATTCCTTGAAGCTGAGCTCGATTTCCTCGTTTCCGACAAAAACCTGATGCGCAATCTTATCAATGCGGATTCCCCCTGCGTTCAGCTCCTCGCCCTGCGATTCCAGGCTTCTTCGCAGAATCGCGCCGACTCTGGCAACCAGAATTTTATTGCTGAAGGGCTTGGAAATATACTCATCCGCACCAAGATCGAATCCCTGCAGTTCATCGCTTTCACCGCTTTTGGCAGTAAGCATGATGATCGGCACCTGTGATTCCTTGCGGATTTCACGGCAGACCTCCCATCCGTTCATCTCCGGCATCATAACGTCCAGAATGATCAGGTCGATCCTGGAATCGGAAAAAAATATTTCAAGAGCCTGTTTTCCATTTTCCGCTTCCACCACATCATATTCCGCACGTCTTAAAAAGTCCTTTACCATCTTTCTGAGACGCGGTTCATCATCAACCAGTAAAATTTTATTTTTACCCATATACACCCCCACCTTCTTAATTCAGGGAAATCTGTCCTTTGGAGGAAACCAGTCTCGGACGGAATCCTGCTTCTGCCAGCTTGTGAATGATTTCATCTCTGTGTTCTCTGCCAAAGGCTTCAATTGTTACACGCAGCTCCACAGCCGCCATACGGTTTACGCTGACAAACTGGTTATGCTCCAGCTTGACAACGTTGCCCTGTGCCTCTGCAATCGTAGAAGCAACGCTTACCAGCTGACCGGGCGTATCCGGCAAAAGTACGGATACCGTAAAGATACGTCCGCGTTCCACAAGACCATGCTGTACGATAGAGGACATCGTAATCACATCCATATTGCCGCCGCTGATTACGGATACGACCTTTTTATTTTTGATATCCAGATGACGAAGCGCCGCGATTGTCAGCAGACCTGAATTTTCAGCCACGATCTTATGATTTTCCATTAAGTCAAGAAAAGCAACAATCAGTTCTTCATCTGCAATTGTGATAATTTCATCTACATTTTCTTTTACGATCTCAAAGTTTCTCACACCGGGAGTACGTACTGCCGTACCATCCGCAATCGTATTGGCATGGGGCAGCGTTACGATTTCTCCTGCCTCAATGGATTCCTTCATGCAGGCTGCGTTGGCAGGCTCCACCCCGATAATATGGATATTGGGGTTAAATAATTTCATCAGCTTTGACACGCCTGCTGCCAGTCCGCCGCCGCCAATCGGAACCAGCACATATTCCACTGTAGGAAGCTCCTTGATAATTTCCATTGCGATCGTGCCCTGTCCGGTGATCACCTCTGCATCATCAAAGGGATGGATAAAGGTGTATCCCTCCTCTTCTGCCATCTTCATGGCATAAGCACAGGCTTCATCATAATCTGCGCCGTGAAGGATTACCTGCGCGCCATACTCCTTGGTACGGTTTACTTTTAGCAGAGGGGTATTCTGCGGCATTACAATAACCGCACGACAGCCATAATGCATTGCGGCATAAGCGACGCCCTGCGCATGATTTCCGGCAGATGCCGCAATCAGTCCCCTGGAGCGCTGTTCTTCTGTTAACGTACTGATCTTGTAGTAAGAGCCTCTGATCTTGTAGGAACCCGTTGTCTGCATATTTTCAGGCTTCAGATAAACCTTGTTTCCTGTCATCTGAGAAAAATATGAGCTGTACAAAAGCTTTGTTTCATTTGTGACCTGAGAAACGACCTCTGTCGCCTTTTCAAATTGTTCCATTGTAAGTGTTTCCATTGCATCCTCCATATTCTGTTAATCCTTAATTCACCGTTATGTGTTAATCTTCCGTTATAGCTGAATCTTCTT
>JAUNPP010000062.1 GCA_030536685.1 Lachnospiraceae bacterium | reverse complement strand
TATATTCTTTGTAGTCTCTATATTCCCTGTAGTCTTTTTACCTTATCTGCTACCGAAGAACAGGGCGTCTTCTGTCCTTTTCCACCTTCTCCAGAGAAGTTTCATCCTCTTCATCCGCGAATGCTGCCTTACATAAGGCCCAGGCCATAATATTGCCTGCTACCAGATCCAGAACCGAGTGCTGCTTTAAAAACACCGTTGAGAGAATGATCAGTGCACTGAATGCAAATGCCGCATACTTTACAGCCGGCTTTCTCTCAGCCAGTTTACTTTTAGCAAAGAAGATACTGATAACAGCGCTGGTATACACATGAAGACTCGGAAATACATTCGTAGAAGTATCCGCCCGATAGATCAGGGATGTCAGCCACGTAAACACATTCTTCGATGCCTGAATATTCGGGCGCAGCTGAATACCGTTGGGAAATACCGTATAGATGATCAAAGCGATCGTCATACCGCCAAACATCACTGCTGCAAATTTATAAAACAGGCGGTCATCCTCACGTAAAAGAAACCATGCAAAGCTGCCTGCCACATAGACAAACCAAAGCAGATACGGCACAATAAAATATTCACAGAACGGAATCAGATAATCCAGTCTGCACTCTATCAGATAATACTGTTCTACTACCCGTTCCAATGTAAAAAACCATGGAAAGTAGATCAGACCATACAAAAACACCCATGGCTTCTTCCCGCAGCTGCCCCACAGCCTCTTTTTCTTCATACAACCCCTTCTTTCAATCTGAAAACACCTTTTACAAAATCATCTTTAATTTACGTCTTTCACATAATACGTTAAATTCGTTCAAATGTCCACAGATTTCTCCATCTGCATGTACACAAACCTTCTGTTCTGCTTTAAATGAAGCAGTGACACATTGCATAATATGAACCTCCCGCATCTTGATATGTCTTCCAAAAAGTGCCGCAAACATCACCTTGATCAGAGCAAGACGATGTCTACATGTTACAATACATAAATCAAACTGTCCATCCTGGCATTCTGCGTTCGGAGCCATCTGAAAACCGCCGCCTTCTCTTGGCTGCACATGGATCGATATATATCTGACCCAGTCCAGATGAATCGTCCTCACCCCATCCAGCGTCAGCTGTACTGAAACAGGCTTTTCTGTAAATATTCTCTGCAATCCCACAGTGATATATACCAAACGTCCCATATGAAGCCGGTTAAATACACTTTTCATCGGACTGATCTGAACGCCTTCACAGATTCCTGCATCCAGCCCCATGCCGCTGCTCACCATAAACCGGCACTGCCTCAGCTGTCCCTGAATATAGGAAATCACGCCGTAATCCAGCCATGCAACCTTACGCTGCCTGATGATCTGCTTCAGTCTGGCAATCGGGCGTCTTGAAATACCCGTACTTCTCGCAAAATCATTCCCTGAACCGGCGGGTATAAATCCCAGAGTTACCATTGCGGAAATATTAATGCCGTTGATCACATCACCCAGCGTACCATCTCCACCAATCACAACGATAGTCTTTTCCCGGGTTCTTTCTTCACTTCCGGTCAGCTTTGCTGCCAGCTCTGCCGCATGACCGGCATATGATGTCATAAATGCCTCATATTCAATACTCTGTCTGTCCAGATAATTCTTGCAATCGCGCCATACAACCGCTGCCTTCCCGGATGAAGCGAGTGGATTAATAATAAAATAGTACTTTTTCATGTATTTTTCTCCAAATGAAACCTCTGAAGTCCCTGTTTTTGCTTTCCTCTAAGTATATCATACCCAGAGATAGATTCAAAATTAATTTTTCAGAAACTTTTTCAAAAGTATTTTCTAAAAAATATAATTTTTTTATAAAAAAGCGCTTGACAATTTCTAAAACAAAGGCTATACTAAACAGGCATTCAGCGAAACACTTCTGATTCTGATTTGATTTTGAAGTTCAGAGACAGATTTTTCCTGAATCATCTAAGTAATATGGGGTCTTAGCTCAGCTGGGAGAGCATCTGCCTTACAAGCAGAGGGTCACAGGTTCGAGCCCTGTAGGCCCCATCCTGGCGGAATAGCTCAGATGGCTAGAGCATACGGTTCATACCCGTAGTGTCGAGAGTTCGAATCTCCCTTCCGCTATTTTAAAGGACTGTGAAAGATGAAACAATCATTTCTTCACAGTCCTTTTTGATATTTTCCCTGTTTTTTGCTTTTCTGAGTTTCACACCCTCCGATGCGAAACTCAAACTCAACCGCTTTTAAGTTTATTTTAAGCGTATCTTCTGGTCTTCTCTTATTTTTCTTTTAAAAGTGATTCAAACATCAGTTTTACCTTTCCGCCGCAGATCATTCCCAGATTTTTCGCCCCTGCACCGGACAAATCATAGTTCCGAACATCAAATGCCTCTTTCCCGCACAGCGTTTCTGCATATTGAATGGCTTCAAACTCAATTGCACCTCCTCCGACAGAGCCGTATACCTTTCCGGATTCAGTTACAACCATACGACTGCCCTTCCCTCTGGGAGAAGAATCGTTTTTCTCAATAATACTGACCATCACAGCATCTTCCTCCTGCTGAAGGATTCCCTGCGCCACTTCTGTTTCTATAATATGCTGCTCACTTTCGGATTTGATCTGGATCAGCTGCGCCGCGATACTAACCGCAATCTCTGAAGGAAGCTGACCGCCTATCGGAAGCCCGATCGGGGCATGAACCTTTGAAATCAGCGCCTCATCAATCCCATCTCTTCTCAGATCTGCAAAATTCGACGCCACTTTTGTTCTGCTCCCAATCATTCCCACATAGAAAAAACTCCTGTTTTTTAATATTGTTTTCAAACAGACATAATCAAACTTATGTCCGCTTGTCACAATAATATAACTTGCATACTGCGGAAGCGCCGTACTCATCAGAGCCTCTTCATAATCCATGCAGATTACCTCATCCGCCATCGGAAAACGCTTCTGATCCGCAAATGCCGCTCTGCTGTCAATTATAATCACATGATAATCCAGACTTTTTAAAATAGGCGCCAGCGCCAGCGCAATATGACCGCCTCCGCAGATCACAGCCGACATCCTGCCTCTCACAGACTCATAACATACATGGTCTTCATATTTTTCTGTCTCTGCGCAAAAATATTTTGTTCCTCTCTCATCACCCTCAAGAACGGTCCTGATCGGAACTCTTCCATCATACTTCAAACGTTTCAGCAGCTCACTGTAAAATTTCTTATAATCCATAAACTCACCATACTTCCTTTCCCTTTCCCCATTTTACCATTTTTATTTCCAAGAATCAAATTTTTATTTTTGTTTCCTATATTTTTTTCATTTCTTTATTGCTGTTCAGAATTTTATGACAGTAAAAGCTGCAAAAAACATAGTTAATTTCTTTTCTTATCTTATGATTGCAATCTCCCCCTATTTCCTGTAAAATATTTTATAGCAATTCAGCTATATGCAATGATGCTGCGCTGTACCAGATATTTTTAAGAAAGGAGAGACTGCTCGTTAAGCAGCCGCTTTGAGCAGCAGACGAATATGAGAATAGGTATGGGTTATGATGTACACCGTTTAACAGAAGGACGCGATTTAATCCTTGGAGGTGTTACAATTCCATTTGAAAAGGGATTACTGGGACATTCCGATGCAGACGTTGTTGTTCACGCAATTATGGATGCTCTGCTGGGAGCCGCTGCTCTCGGCGATATCGGTCAGCATTTTCCTGACACAGACCCCCGTTATAAAGGTATTTCCAGCATTCTGCTGCTGCAGCATGTGGGAAAACTCCTGAGCGATCATCATTACACGATCGGCAATATCGACGCCACCATTATCGCACAAAGACCAAAGCTTGCTCCCTATCGTCCTGAAATGGTGAAAAACATTGCAAACGCACTAAATATTGAAGAAAATCAAATCTGTGTCAAAGCAACCACCGAAGAAGGCCTCGGCTTTACAGGCCGCCAGGAAGGCATCGCCTCACAGGCAATCGCCCTTCTGATCTAATTCTTCCAAACTGTCACAATTTTTCTTTTTTTTTATTTTTTTTCAAATATTTGCTTGACATTTACAAGATTATAGGATATACTGTGGAAGTCGTCAGCGATGATACAAAATCGACTGGTACATGAGGGGTCTTAGCTCAGCTGGGAGAGCATCTGCCTTACAAGCAGAGGGTCACAGGTTCGAGCCCTGTAGGCCCCATCCTGGCGGAATAGCTCAGATGGCTAGAGCATACGGTTCATACCCGTAGTGTCGAGAGTTCGAATCTCCCTTCCGCTATTTCAGGTCTGTACATAAGTACAGACCTTTTTTTCGTATAATGAGAAATTGCGTTTCCTGGTATCATTAAATATTACTACAGCAATAGAAAACTTCTGTTTTTTCTTGCTTTTTTCTCACAATTTTCTTTATTCTTTATCAAATCTTAATTTTTTTAAACTTTTCTTTCTTTTTCCACATCTATATATCGTAAAGCTTCTGTAATATTTACGTAATAATTACAGAAAAAAACAAAAAAAGGAGGTAATAAATGATTACGCGAAAACAGAATCTACTGCACATCTTCTTTTGTGCAGCCATTCTGATGCTGCTATTTTCTTCAGGCAGCATGAATGCTTCTGCAGCCAGCATTACAAGGGACACAGATTCTTCATTTAAAGATATTGCAGTTGCCCAGGTAAACAGCTATGTAAATGTAAGAAGCAAGGCTTCCACCAACGGAAAGGTTGTAGGAAAAATGAAAGATAACACCGCTGCTGTTATCAAAAAGAGTGTAAAGGGAGATGGAGGGAAATGGTATTACATCTCTTCCGGCTCCGTTAAAGGTTATGTAAAGGCATCTTATTTCGTAACCGGCTCTTCTGCTAAAAAAGTAGCGCTCAGCACCGGTACTTCTACTGCAAAAGTAACAGCTTCCAGTCTGCGTGTGCGCCAGAAGGCTACCACAAAAAGCTCTACGCTGACTACGCTGTCCAACAATACAACAGTACCTGTACTGAAGAAAAATGTAGATGGCAGTGATGGACGAACATTTTCCAAGGTAAAGGTTTCTGCTAAGAACAAAAAGAAATCCGGCTATGTTGCACAAAGCTATGTGAATTTCTGTGTTTCCATGAAAACTGCGGTTTCTGCTAAATCCGGTTCTTCCTCTTCCGGAAGTTCCTCCGGAAATTCATCGGGAAGCTCATCAGGAAGCTCGTCTTCCACCAGCAGCACCTCAGGCAGTTCTTCTCTGGGAGCATCGATTGCCGCTAAGGCAAAAACATACGTAGGAGTCCTTCCCTATGTCTGGGGCGGAACCAGTCTGACGAAAGGAGCTGACTGCTCCGGCTTTGTACAGTCTGTTTACAAGCTGTACGGAGTAAACATCCCCCGCACGACTTCAACACAGTCAACAGGAGGACGCTCAATCAGCCGAAGCAAGCTTCAGAAGGGTGATCTGGTTTTCTACAAAAATGGCGGCGATTCCATTTCTCATGTAGGAATCTATATCGGAAACAGCAAAATCGTTCACGAAGCGAATTCAAAAAGCGACTGTAAAATTTCCAATATTGATTACGATAAACCGGCAAAATATGTTACCTATCTGAGATAGGTATTTGTCAGGACAAAATCTGATTGCTGTAACGGAATGTGCCCTTTCCGGGCACATAAAAACCGGCAGGAGAATCCTATCAATCGACTCTCCTGCCGGTTTTTTTATTTCTGATTTTTTCCGGAAATCGCTCTTTTAACTCAGTATTTTCAGTTTCCGCTTCGTTAAGAGGGCGCACATACATTTCTATCAGGTAGATTACAGCCACTACCAGCAGGCAGCAGATGAAGGTTACCGCATAAAACATAATTTTACCACTGTACATGAAATTCAGTATTCCTGTTTCACTGGCAATCACCGCTGTTATATTGGAAAACATATGCATCAGTATCGGCGCTTTTACAGAGCCGTAACGTTCATAAACATAGCAGAACAAAAGGCCTGAAATAAACGCATAGATTCCCTGTACCAGATTGCCATGGAGCAGGGCAAAGATCAGTGAAGCCCATACCATAGAGGAAATCAGCGGTACAAACTCCTTCAGCCTCCTGTAAATAAGTCCTCGAAACAAAAGCTCCTCACCAATCGGTGCCAGAACGCCAAGCGCAAGCAATTCAGGAACGAGTCCGGCGCTGTAAAGCACTTCTACTGCCGAGGCGTAGCTTTCAGAATTTTTGATCAGCCCGCTCATCGAAATCATATTGGAAGCCGCCAGACAGGAAGCCGCGCCTGCCGCGAGCAAAAGTCCGTATAATCTGACAGGAACTTTAGCAGGCTCTCTGTATACCCCATAGATCTGATCTCCTGCAAGATCCCTGCGGTGCATATACAGGAATATGGGAATTAAAATCACATATCCCACGATCATCGTAAAAAAATTCAGCATATTTATATTTTCAAAGGTTGAAGTAAGGATACGATTCATCAGTTCTTCCGAAGAAATGTCCCGCATATTAAAAAATCCGTTCTGCCACAGATGTCTGACCATCACGATCACACCTGCTGCATTCTGCAAAACAAAATAGATCAAAAGCGGAGAAATACAGCGCCACACACTGCCGCGTTTTTTCATAGTATTATTCATATGTACCTGCTTTCTTAAGGTTGATTCTCCTTATTTTATACACAGAATCCACTTTCGTCAAGTCGGATTCTTTACGTCTGCACGGTAAACACATGTTTTTCCATCGTTCGTTTTGAGATTCTTTGCCTCTGTTTTCCGGCTAAAATTCTGCCAGTCTGGCAAGGGCTACATAGAGCTGGGAAATCCGGTACCAGGTGTTGCGCCCTGTAATTCCATCCGGCGTCAGCCCGAAAATCTCCTGAAATCTTCGAACCGCAGCCTGTGTATTTTCCCCGTAGATCCCATCCACGACAACCGTCGGAATTGAAGTATAGACATCTGCGATTGTATTTAACTGTTCCTGGATCGTGCGAACCGGCTGCCCGTAAGAGCCGATATCAAGATTATAGCCGGGCCAGGAGGACGGAATCCCCTCTACCTGCTCCGCACTGTTGATATACATTTCCGAACCGTAAAAATGTCTGATGATATCAATTGCACCGTATCCCCGTTCTGCCAGATCACAGGAGCCCCACTGTGTCATCCAGCCGGGACAGGAAACCCTGTGTCCATCGCAATACTGTGTAAAAATCGGCTGTCTTACATCCGGCAGAGATAAATAATTATCAAAAATATCATCCACGATCCGGCTGATCGTCTGAAAGAGATTTCTTTCATAAATAAATTTCTGATCATATGCCGTCGAGGAAGTAATCGTAAACGGATATCCCTTGTTCCGGTACCACTCCGTATAGACCCGGTTCAGCGTAAATGACTGAATTGCCAGCACATTTGCCGTAATTGCTTCCTCAGGCCAGGTTGCATAAATTTCACTGCTGGCAACATTTTTGATATAATCACGGTAGGGAATGTAATAATCCGGCGCAGAGGTATCGCTGGGAACTCCGTCATGAACGATAATAAATTCCGGTACAACCACCTTGCTCAGTACGATCTCTCCGCTCTCATTCATGGGCTTGATTTCCGCTTCCGGGATTTTCGGCGGATATTCTCCATACAGTGTATGATCCGGAATAAAAATATCAGTTGGCGCTGCTCCCGGCTCCAATGGCTGCAGACTTACCGGCTGTCTGGAAAGCACACCTGCCAGTATCTCCGAGCCTTCTATTACAAGCGGTTCAAATCCCGGCGCACGTACGGTAATCTGATATTCTGAGTACGGGCGCAGATCCTGCGGCTCCAGACTCAGTTCTACAGAAGGCGCGGGAAGCGCGATTTCCTCCGTCTGTCCGGAGCTGTCTGTCGTTAATTCCTCCAGAATCCTCTCCGGCTCGCTCTGAGAAGCAATATCCACTACAGCATCTTCTATCGGAAACTGATTTGAACGGGAATTTACATCTACACGAAGAAACCCGCTGTCCCCTTCCTGTGCAATTGAAAACATGGCATAGCCCCATGAAAGACTCTTTGCTTTACCATATGCCAGATCTGTAAAAAAGTGAACAGCCAGCCGCAGACTCTGTTTGATAAACTATTTTTTAAAAAAGTATTTTTTTTATGAAAATTATAAAAACTTTGGGAAATCACTGGACATCTTATTTTTTTTGATTATACTGAAAGTATACTTTATTTATTAGCCACCAGACTTATCGACTGCTAATTTTTATTGTTGTATCTTTTTTACAGGTCTTTTATTTATTTTATACAAGAAAGGATATACACTCTATGAAAGAAATAAAGAATCCTAAAAAACCGCTGATTGCCTACTGGATCATCGCTCTGGTGATCATGGTGATCCTGAACTGGTTCATATTCCCGCTGTTGCTGAACCGCGACGTTAAGAATGTAGAATACAGCACATTTTTAACAATGCTGAACCAGAAAGAAATTTCAACCGTTCAGAAGGATAACAACTACATCTATTTTACCGACACCAACGAAAAAGATCCTTCTTATTACCGCACCGTTATTTTCGCAGAAGATCCTGATCTGGCGGAAAAGCTGCTGGCAAGCGGCGTGGAGTTCGGACGGGTTGTAGAAAAAGATAATACCTTTTTCTACTCCATTTTAAGTACGATCGTATCCATTGGTATTTTTATTCTGCTCGGAAGATGGCTCAGCAAAAAGCTGATGGCCGGTATGGGCGGCGCAGGAGGTATGGGCAATGCCATGCAGTTTGGCAAGTCCAACGCCAAGATTTACGTTTCCTCTACCACCGGTATCAAGTTCAAGGATGTAGCCGGTGAAGATGAAGCCAAGGAGATTCTTACCGAAATCGTAGATTTCCTGCACAATCCCGGCAAATATCAGGAAATCGGCGCTTCCATGCCGAAGGGTGCTCTTTTAGTAGGCCCTCCCGGTACCGGTAAAACTCTGCTTGCGAAAGCAGTTGCGGGCGAAGCGGACGTTCCGTTCTTCTCTATTTCCGGCTCCGAATTTGTGGAGATGTTTGTCGGTATGGGCGCAGCCAAGGTCCGTGACCTCTTTAAACAGGCCAACGAAAAAGCTCCCTGTATCGTATTTATCGATGAAATTGATACCATTGGCAAGAAACGTGACGGCGGCGGACTTTCCGGCAATGACGAACGCGAACAGACCTTAAACCAGCTGCTTACGGAGATGGATGGTTTCGACGGCTCCAAGGGAGTAGTCATTCTGGCCGCTACCAACCGCCCCGAATCTCTTGATCCGGCACTGCTGCGTCCAGGTCGTTTTGACCGCCGTGTTCCGGTTGAACTGCCTGATTTAAAGGGACGTGAAGATATTTTACGGGTACATGCCAAAAAAGTCCGTCTGGCAGATGATATTGACTTTAATGCTATCGCAAGAGCTGCTTCCGGTGCTTCCGGCGCAGAGCTTGCCAATATGGTGAATGAAGCAGCGCTGCGTGCCGTACGCGAAAACCGCCGCTTTGTAACGCAGGCCGATCTGGAGGAATCCATCGAAATCGTTATCGCCGGTTACCAGAAAAAGAACAAGGTTATGTCCGAAAAGGAACGCCTGATCGTTTCCTATCACGAAATCGGTCACGCCATGGTCGCTGCTTTGCAGTCCCATTCCGCGCCGGTTACCAAGATTACGATTATTCCCAGAACCTCCGGTGCTCTGGGCTATACGCTTCAGGTAGATGAAGGAGAACATAATCTGATGACCAAAGAAGAAATTGAAAATAAGATTGCTACCTTTACCGGCGGCCGCGCAGCTGAACAGCTGATTTTCAATTCCATCACGACAGGTGCCTCCAATGACATCGAACAGGCTACCAAACTGGCCCGCGCCATGATCACACGCTTCGGTATGAATGAGGATTTTGGTATGGTTGCCCTGGAAACCATTGCCAATCAGTATCTCGGCGGCGATGCCTCTCTTGCCTGCTCACCGGAGACAGCAACAATTATTGACAAAAAGGTTATCAACCTGATCCAAAATCAGTATCAGAAAGCTTACCAGCTGTTATCTGAGAATAAGATGAAGCTGCATGAGCTTGCCAAATTCCTGTATGAAAAAGAAACCATTACAGGCGATGAATTTATGGAAATCCTCTTCCGTCAGGAATCACTGCCTTTCCATGACGCAGAAACTGATACAAACAAACAGGCATAAGGTACTGTTCAGGGATTTCTGGACAGTAGGATTGTCCAAGGGACGCAAGCCGTCTATGATACGAAGTCTGTCCGGGGCTAAGGGGTGCAAGCACCAATACGCCCCTTGCAGACTTGTATCATAGACGGCTTGCTGCGTTTTGCAGTTTTCTACTGTCATGAAATGCTGAACAGTTGTGGGGACGCGTGGGGAGACATTGCAGTTTATATTCATTCTGGCTGTGGTATGTGTTATAATGGGATTTACGATACTACGATTTACCCGGAGGAACGAAATGGCAAAACAAAAAACACCGCAGAGATTAAGAAACCTGAATTTCCAGCAGATTTATACCTTTTTCCGAGTATTTGAATGTGAAAATTTCACCAAAGCTGCGGCTGACCTGAATTTAAGCCAGGCTGCGGTTAGCCGCATTATTGCTAATATGGAAAATGAGCTTCATTTGATTCTCTTCATACGAAAGGTACGCGGAGTCTTTCCTACTCCTGCCGCAAAAACACTGTACAAAGGCTGGAAGGAGGCCATCCGCAGCCTGGAAAATGCATATGAGGATGCGTATCGGGTACAGCTGGGCTACGTCAGGTCCATCACCCTTGGAAGTATTTATATGAACCAGGATCTGTCTCAGCATGTTTCCATGATGAACTGGTTTGAAACAGAATATCCGGAAATCACACTGAAGGTGGAATATGACCGTGTCGAAAACCTTAAGGAAAAGCTGATCACCGGCAAGTGCGATGCGATCATTATTAATGATCTGGAGGCGGATTTTCTCAAAAAACAGGGAATCCACTACCAGCTTCTGAAAAAAGAGCCCTGCAGCATCTACGTTCATAAAACACATCCTCTTTTTTCAAAGGAAACCATTTCTCTTTCCGATTTCCGAGACCAGGATATCGTGCTTGTGGGTTCTCCGGAAATCATGCATTCTCCGGCATTCAGCGATTTCTGCAGAGAACAGGGGCTTGACAGGAATCGGATACATTTCGAGTCCGATTATACCAATGCGGTTATCCTGTTCTGCAGGGAAAGCAGAATCATTTTTTCAGAGGGGCTTTTTTCAGAAGCAATCTATAAAAGATGCCGCGAAATCCCTGTCCCCGGTCTGTTTTCAGGCAGAGGAGCAGCATGGATTGACGATGAAAATCCCGTTCTCAGGCGCCTGCTTCAATACCTGAAGCTAATGGAAAGCACCAGCTGCGAACAATAGCATCCATTCCAAAACCGTATGGGTATACCTTTCTGTAATTTGTAAACCTCCTTCCGCTATGATATGCTTAAGTCATCAGTATAAAACGTATATATGCAGTAGGAGGTTTTTATGATTACATTAAAAGAGAATATGAAACGTGTTTATGATCACAAAGTTCCCGAGTACATGCCTTTTATGACCGATTTCAACTCAGCATTTCTGGTTGGTATGGATTTTGTCAATGAAAGACCTGAGATTCCCGGTGTCAACAAGGACTGGTTCGGCCAGAGCTGGACTTACGAAGAATTATCTGCTGCCTGCAATCCGACTCCTGGTTGTCCGCTGCTGACAGACATTACACAGTGGAAGGATGTTTTGAAATTCCCCGATCTGGACAAGCTGGACTGGGAAGGGCATGCGGCAAAGGATACGGCAAACTGGGATCGTGACAATAAATTCAGCCGTATCACCATCGGTTTCGGGCTCTGGGAAAGACTCTTTTCCATTATGCCGTTTGAAGATGCTTTATGTGCACTGATTGAAGAGCCTGAAGCCTGTTACGACTTCTTTGGTGCGATTGCAGACCATAAGATTCGCCTTCATGAACTGGCAATCAAACATTATAAACCGGATGTGCTCATCATGCATGATGATTATGGCAACAACCAGAACCTGTTTATGTCCCCCGACAGCTGGAGAGAGCTGATCAAGCCTCATTTAAAGAGAATTGTGGACAGTGTACAGTCTCAGGGTGTTATTTATGAACATCATAACTGTGGACATTTCAGACCAATCCTTGATGATATGCTGGAGATCGGCATCGGTGCAACAAACCCTGTCCATGTATCCAACGATCTGCCTTCTCTGAAAAAGGAATATGGCGACCGTATGGTCATGGTTGGCGGTCTTGATATCCAGATGTACGGACGCATGAATGTAACCGAAGAACAGATTCGCAAAAATATCCGCGATACCTATGAAATTCTTGCACCCGGCGGCGGCTTCATTCCCATGTGCGCAGTTGCGTACAGCGCCTATGACGATGTGATCAATGATGAAATGGTGCAGGCTGCAAAGAATTATTACGGGCCTCGCCCGGATGACGGCCAGAAGGTTGATCTGATGGATGCGGGCATCGCAGTTGTAAAAGAAAAATTCAAAAAATAGAACTCTGAAACGCTAACTAAAACGATTCATACAACCGTATGATCTTTCAGGCCTCCCGGTCAGACCTCTGTGCCCGGGAGGTTTTTTATTTACAATACTGCCTGGAGTTTTTTATTTACAATCTGATTGCCAACCGTAAGGATAAAGGATATAATATCCGAGGTAAACTAAAACAAGAGAGGATGTATTTAATGAAAAGAGAAAAATTTGGTTCACGCCTGGGATTTATCCTGGTATCGGCAGGCTGCGCCATCGGCATCGGAAACGTATGGAAATTTCCATATCTGTGCGGAGAAATGGGCGGAGCTGCATTTATTTTAATCTATCTGGCATTTCTGCTGATCATGGGAATCCCGGTTCTCGTCTGCGAATTTGCAATCGGCCGTTCAAGCCGTTTCAGCGTAGCTGCTGCCTTTGAAAAACTGGAACCGGAACATACAAACTGGCACCGGACAAAATGGATTGGAATCCTTGGCTGCTATCTGCTGATGATGTTCTATACAACTGTTGGCGGATGGATGATGTATTACTGCTTCCGGAGCATCCGCGGTGATTTTGTCGGAGCAACCACCGATTCTGTAACAGCAGGATTTAACGAAATGCTTTCAAACGCACCTGTCATGACATTCTGGACTGTACTGATCTGCATCATCGGATTTATCATCTGCTGGTTTGGCATTCAGAACGGAGTCGAACGAGTATCCAAGATCATGATGTCCGCGCTGCTGCTGATCATGATCGTGCTGGCTGTTCACTCATTTTTCCTTAACGGGGCAGATAAAGGCATCCGCTTCTACCTGATTCCCGATTTTGAAAAAATGATGAATATCGGGATTGGAAATGTTATTTTCGGCGCTATGAGCCAGGCATTCTTCACTTTATCGATTGGTATCGGCGCTATGATGATTTTCGGAAGCTATATCGGAAGTGAAAGAAGTCTTACCGGAGAGGCACTCAGTATCACAGCGCTCGACACGTTTGTAGCATTGATGGCAGGCTTTATCATTATTCCTGCCTGCTTCGCCTTCGGAATTGAACCTGGAGCAGGCCCAAGCCTGATTTTCATCACCATTCCCAATATTTTTGCACAGATGGCAGGAGGACGCTTCTGGAGCGCTTTATTTTTCCTGTTCCTGACATTTGCAGCTTTTACCACTCTGGTTGCCGTATTTGAAAATATCATTTCTTTTGATATGGATCTGCTTAAGTGGTCACGTAAAAAAAGTGTTATCGTGAGTATGGTACTGATCATCGTGCTCAGTATTCCCTGTGTTCTCGGATTTAACCTGTGGTCATCGATTGAACCGCTCGGCGACGGAAGCACCATTATGGATCTGGAAGATTTCATTGTTTCCAATAACCTTCTTCCGCTTGGAAGTCTCGGATATCTTTTATTCTGTACCAGAAAAAACGGCTGGGGATGGGACAGCTTCCTGAAAGAAGTCAACACCGGAGAAGGCATCCATTTCCCGAAAGGCCTGAAGGGATATGTATCCTATATCATTCCACTGATCATCACCATTATCTATCTCAAAGGCTACTATGATAAATTCAGCAAAATGGGAACCACGGTTCTTACCATATGGATGACCGTTGCCATTCTCCTGCTTGGTTTCGTATTATACTGTGCCTTCTCAGGCGGTAAACAAAAAAGCAAATAAACGCCGCGATCACGCAATTGAAATTTGAAAAAAGGATGAAGGAGCTTCAGAAGGCTCTCTCATCCCTTTTTGTTATTTCTGCTATTTCTGTTATTTTTCCGCTTTCTGCTGCTTCTGTTTTTCCTGTTTCTTTTGTTCTTCCTGCGTCTCCGGTTCTTCCTCTTCCTTCATAAACATCAGGAGAAATCCGACAAACATCATTCCTGCCGCACACCAGATTGCCCGGTTTCCTGTTTTCTGCGACAGAACGGCTCCTATGGAAGCGCCCGCTGCAAATACAAGAATGATAAAATAGTAACACAGGCTTTTCTGCTTCATTGCAGAATCCTTCTCTATGTGGTACCGGCAGAGCATCTCCGTTGCGCTTCGAATATTTCCGATACACATGGTCGTCGCGCATGGGATACCGCGAAATTTTCTGAAACTGTTCACCTGCATCGCACAGGCAAAGGACAACAGCACATTGGCGGCAGTATTCATGCTCTGAGGCATCAGCCCGACAAGAAAAAGCAGCAGTATTTCTGCCAGCAGGATCACCTGTCTCCAGTGAAGATACCGTCCTTCCTTATACAGCTGATGAACCCATTCCGTTACATAGACACCACCGGCAAATGCCAAAAGCGGAAACAGATACCGCAAAGCATTTAAAAACTGTCCGCCTGCAAGATTCTGTCCCAGCAAAACAATATTGCCGGTCTGCGCATTTGCAAAAACATGATCTCTGCAATTATACGAATACGCATCCTGAAATCCTCCCGCCAGTGTCAGAAAAACTCCCAACAGCATAGACTCCGACATCTGTTTTGTACGTTTCATTTCATCAACTTCCTTTCATGATATACAAATCCGAAAGGATTATAGCACGATTGCCCTGCTTCTGAACAGCATCATTTCATATAAAGTCCCGAAAGCTTCCCGTCCTCCTCAAATGAAATGGTATACGTTACACTTTTCTTTTCATAAACAGCTACCAGCTGCACCACCGCAATCCTGTTGCCCATCTGATCGATGCCGCCCGTATAAACGCTGCCAAATGACTGAAACTTTCCCCAGTCAGACCCGATCTGCTGACGCGCAGACTCCAGAATTTCTTTTGTCATGGACTGCTGCAGCCGTTTGGTAGACATGGCCCTCAGAGCATCAAAATCATCCGCATCCAGCAGATGAACGACCTGTTCTGCTTGCTTTACTATCTGTTCCTTCGAAAAACCGCCATCCTGCTCATTTAATGAAAATGACTTTGGTATCAGCTGCCAGACCAGAATCACAACCGCTGCCAGAATCGCCGCAATAACCGCTGCAATTTTCAAACGCCGGTTCCGTTTTGCCAGCTTCAATTCTTCCTCGGAAAAATTCTCATTAAATTCCGCCGCAGCCGCGGCCGGTGTTCCAATCCTTTTTTCTATCTGCTCCCAGGATTCCCCTCTCTCCAGCGCAGTCTGGATATCGGACTCCATCTCCTTACGAATCTCCTTTTTCTGCTTTCCTGAACATTTCAACCTTCTGACAATGCTTTTTACGTAAACATCCTGTTTCATACCGATTCCTCCTCCATAATCCCTTTTATCGTCTCAGAAAAACTGCTCCATAGCGTGAACATCTCACAAAGCACCTGCTTTCCTTTATCCGTAATGTCATAATACTTGCGGGAAACCTCCCGCCCCTTCGGTTCATTCCAGCGGCTTTCAATCAGCCCTTCATCCTCCAGACGATACAAAATAGGATACAGTGTCCCTTCCTTCAAACTGATTACTTCCCCGCTTTTTTCACGAAGCTCACTGATCAGCTGATAACCATACTTTTTTTCCTGCGCAAGAAGCTTCAGAACCAGCATATCCAATACACCCTTCTTCATCTGCTGTTCAAATTTTGGCTGCACATTCTCACCCCCTGCTTTTGTACTTTCCCTCAATCTTTATGATATATACTGCCATCATCACAATCGTTTCAAGCATGATTCCAACCACGGAGATTAAAAACAACGGAGAATTCTGCTCAGAAACCAGAAGAGGAGTCCCCAGAAACATCATGATAATCCCATAAATAATAAACATTTTTCCAACCGCATGGTTGTATCCCTTTACATCATCCATTTTCGGTGTTTTAACATTAGCCCAGAAACCAACCTCCGTCTTACAAAAAAAACAGCTGACTCCGTTTCCTACAAAAAACAAGCCGACCAACATCCAGATCAAAAATGCAAGTTCCATCCTATCCATCCCGCGCATCCTTTCTTTTATGCAAATTTACCCCGTTCCTGATTCATCCGATTTCCGTTTTATCTGCCTCAGATTTCTTTTTGTCTCTCTGCCTCAAATTTCTCTTTTGCGGTTTCCTTCCTGATCGAAATTTTTCTTTAAAGCCGATTCTGTCAAAAAAATCGGAAACATCATCACCACCATCTGAAGGATACAGAGAACGGAAGCATACCCGCCGACAAAATCAATACTTTTACCATATACCGGCAGCATTGCCAAAACCGTAACCACCAGCAGAAAAAGGCCTCCCTTATGCCAAAGCCTTCCAAAATACTGATGGGCAAACTTCCATGTATCTTCATTTTTCATGGAACGTGATGTCCGATAACCAAAAACATAATTAATCTTAGCCGGAGCTTTTCCTGTAAAATACCGTCCCAGGCAAATCATGCTTACCGGTATCAGCAAAGCAAAACACATCATGAAAACCCAAAAACCTATCATATCCCTGCCCCCTTTCATCTGACAGTCGTAATTCGCCTCATTTACTTGCGTTATTGCAAAGTAATTAGTATTACTAAATAGTATAGTTTCCAAAAGCATTCTTGTCAAGAATAAATGTCCAGGGATGCAAGCTGTATGAATGTCCTTGTAAAAGCTGTAAAAAAACAGACCTGCTCAGATACAGCTTTTACAAGGACGCCTTTTGTCCCCTGCAAAATCTGTACCTGCTCAGGTCCGTATCCGCTGGCTGTTAAACCGTTTTCCTTATCGGAATTTTACCGCTGTACCATAAGCGATTACTTCTGCCGCTCCCTGCATCACAGCTGCCGATGCATAACGAATGTTAACAACCGCATCCGCTCCCAGTCTTTCAGCATCCTCAACCATACGTTTCGTAGCCAGAGCTCTTGCTTCGTTCATCATCTCAGTGTAAGCCTTCAATTCACCACCAACAATTGTCTTAAATCCCTGTGTAATATCTTTCCCGATGTTCTTGGACTGAATCGTACTTCCTCTTACCAGCCCCAGCATCTCCAGTTCTTTTCCTGTAATATAATCAGTATTTACTAAGATCATCTTCTTCTCCACTCCTTATCTCTTCAATTCGTTCAATCAACACATAAATGCAAACTGCCGCCAATATCAATGGAACTACACCAAACAGAATCTTCAAAACCAGCCAAATTCCGTCAAATGCAAAACAGATACAGGCAAATAGCACATAGTATAGTACCACTACCATAGTTATTACAATCGGTGCAACCATCTTTTTTCCATGCATGCCGCCTCACCTCACAATTTATTGTCTGAATTCAGTATAGCACATGTAATATTTTATTACAATTGTTTCTCAATGAACCAAATTAGAATCTATGAACAGGAACCCGCAACCTCTTTTTTCATATACAGGAACCCGCAACCTCTTTTTTCATATAATGGAGGGAAAACCTCTTTCGGAGGCACGAATGGCCTTTCGCGTATTTATAGACCCGGGACATGGCGGAACTGATCCCGGGGCCGTTTTTAACGGACGACAGGAAAAAGATGACGTTCTGAGACTGGCTCTTGCTGTAGGACGGATTCTGGAAGAAAACGGTATTGATGTTGTATATTCCCGAACAGAAGATTTCTATGACTCACCTTATGAAAAAGCCATGAAAGGAAATGAATCGGAGGCAGATTTATTCCTGTCTGTCCACCGCAATGCTGCTGTTCCTTCCGGCAGCGGAACCGGAGCCGATATACTGGTCTATTCCGACACCGGCTTTTCCGCTGATGCGGCCAGACAGATTGGTATGGCTATCGAAGCGGCCGGACTTGCGTTTAACGGAGTCACCGAACGTCCCAATCTGGCTGTTCTCAGACGCACAAAAATGCCTGCGGTTCTGGTAGAAGCCGGTTTTCTCGATAATGAAAGGGATAATCTCTTTTTTGATGAAAATTTTGATGCTCTGGCAAATGCGATTGCCCAGGGAGTGTTAAATGCTGTTAATGAGGAGCACGGCACTCCCTCAGTATTGATTCCGGAAGACCGCACCGATCATCCGGAAAACGGAATTATGAACGCAGACCTTTTCTCCGCCTTCGCCAACGCCGATCCCGCTGAGCAGATATTTGAAGAGATGGGAATTGATTTTCCGGATTTTCCAGACTTTCCGGATAGCTCTGACATTTCTGACAATTCTAATATGCCTTATATCATAAACGCACCTGACAGACCTGACGCACCCGGCAGACCCGGCACACCTGAC
>JAUNPP010000225.1 GCA_030536685.1 Lachnospiraceae bacterium | reverse complement strand
TGCTACTTTTTCCATGCTGATTTTTCCACGCAGTTTTATCCACACGATTTTTTCATGCTACTTTATCACCCGGAGTTTTCCATACCGTTTCTGCCGAAACACCACATACTCCTGATTATAATTCCCCCACCAGGCGCTCCGTTCCTCCACCTCGCCGGTAAAATAAAAGGTGGAAAACAGCACGGCCTGCGCATTCAGCTTTACCGCAATTTCAAGAAGCGGACGGGTGAGCGGAAAAATAACATGCCCACGGCTTCCTGACCGCTCCAACTCCTGCTCCATCCTCTCCAAATACGTCTTTTCCGTCTCCGTCAGCCACATGTCCACCCGGTTTCTGGCATCCTCATCCAGCCGGAAATAGTAAAAATCACAAAATCCCCGCTCTTTCCCGGATTTCTCCCAGGTCTTTAAAAGACTTTCATATGCTTCTGCCGGATTCATCCTGATGATTTCCGAATCATACTGTTCCGAATTCCGGAGTCCCGCTCCAATCTGTTCAAAATAAATGGCCCCCTTGGCCAGAAGCTGTTCCGCCGTCATATTGTCACCTCAGCTTTCCAGGAATCGCCGCACCAGACGTCGGATGCCAAGTGTTGCCGGCACAAACCAAACAGCAAACCAGAGAATTACCAGAATCCCCAAAATATTTGCCGCTTGTATCGACATCGCAGATATCATCCAGTGTTCCAGCCATCTGTATGCCCACCAGAATATTTTAAAATACAGATATCCGCAGACGATGAACAAGAATACATTCAGCTTTCTTTCCTTTACAATTACATCCGTTTCCACCACTCTGTCTTATGGCCCCCCTTCTGCGAAAAATCAAAAATTTTACAGGTCGATATTAAATCAAATATAAATCACGCAAACCGCTTCCATTCCCGACATTTATATGTTATCATTCCAATGACGCAACACAAATTTCTATGAAAACACGGCTTTCCCATAAGGACTTGCAACATATGAAAAAGAAATTTATGACCTTCCTCTTAACCGCAAGCGTTCTTCTTCTGCTTCCGGTACTCATTTTTATATTCCGTATTCGAAATAGTGTCAAAATAACTGCCCGCAGTACAATCCTTCCCTGTTCGGTCATTTATTTTCAGCAAAAAGACCCGGAATGGGGAGATAATACCCTGGGTTCATCCAGCTTCACCATGTCATCCTCCGGCTGCCTTACTACCTGCCTAGCGGCAGAAATACAAATGCAGTATCCGGAAATCAGCGAACCTTTTACTCCAGGTCAACTAAACTCATTTTTTTCTCAATCCCATGTCTATGACCGTGAAGGAAATATCTTATGGGATTGTTTGGAACAAGCCACTAGCTTAACCGTTGTAAGAAAAAATGCAAACGCTTTAGATACCCGCGAGCTGGAATCTTTGCTGGAAAATAACTGCTTTCCCATCCTTCGCGTTCGCGTAAACAGTCTTGGAAGCTTTCATTATGTTCTGCTTACCGGGTGTAAAGATGGAGAATTCTTATGCATGGACCCATTAAACGAAAAAGCCGAAGCTGTTCCCTTATCCAATTTTGGAAATCGAATTTATGGCATTCGATATGTACTGCTTTGAGTGTGTTTGAAAATTCATTCCAGCCATCTTCAATATTATCACAAGCTAACCCGGAAGGGAACAGCTAAGATATCATTTCCGTTTATTATTAAAATACAACACAAAATAAAAAGCCCAGTAAAACCGGGCAAAATAAAAGGTGCGAGATGGGAAGGTCCGACTCAGCGCAGCATGGTAATCGTCTTTTGAAAATTATAGTCCGAACTCTTTTGCATATATGACCACACCCGAAATCGGTTTTGCAGCTTCCTGCAGCTTAACTGCCATAAAATTCTCAGGCGGAAATCCTTCCGGCACCTCAATTCCAAATTGTACCGCAGGTCGATACCCGGTTCTTGGATAATAAGTTTCGCTTCCTAACACAAGGGAATATTCATATCCCAATTGCCTGGCGATTTTATGTCCTTCTTTTATAAGAGCAGTTCCAACACCCTGGTGTTGATACCGGGGCTTAACGGATAACGGCGCAAGCGCGAGAATTTCATCTCCGCCAACCACAGCCGTGGTAAACATGATATGCCCAACTAACTCGCCGTTCATTTCCGCCACCAAAGACAGTTCGGGAATAAATGCGGTTCCCTTTCTCAAAGCTGCTGCTAGATTTTGTTCATTTCCATCCGTATATTCTGTCGTTGAAAACGCTTCTTTAATAAGTTCGTATACCTCGCAATAATCATTGGGTTCTTCCTGTCTTATAATCATTTTCTGTCCTTCTTTACAAACTAGGAGTTGCCTACTTATAAAGCATATTCTGAATGCAATATAATTATGCTTCCTCAAGGACAACCCTATCAACAGATGTTAATTCTTCTTTTTTTAGACCATAAATGCATTGCAATACATTAAATCTATGCTTTATCTCTAATTCAAATGCTATTCTCTGCATTTCATTTTCAAATCTCATACTACCGCAAATGGTTATAGTTCTCATTTTATATCGATCTCCCCGCCAAATTCATGTTCTTAGTCGCTATCGTTCGTTCTGCAATCCATTACAAACTGCTCTAAATTTATTCTGTGATTATACTTTATGGACGCAGCCTTATCCTTAGAAATTATAATATCGTTCATATCAATCCCATTTAATGCAGCAATCGCAATAGTATAGTGTATCACATCAGCTAATTCATTACCTAATTGGGTTTGTAAATCCTCTTGAACAGCTGATTTTCTACCTGCCTTTTTATTTAGTACTTCTGCCACTTCACCTATTTCTTCTACGAGTTT
>JAUNPP010000061.1 GCA_030536685.1 Lachnospiraceae bacterium | reverse complement strand
TTATGCAATATGATATTTAATGCAGAATCCGCAGTTTATTATGCAATATGCATATTTAGTGCAGGACCCGCAGCTGATACAGATAGTACAGGTTAAAAACGCACATCAGGATCTGGCTTCCTAAAAGTGCGATAAAATAACAGCTCATGCCGTATAACGGAACCAAAAATACGGTCATGCCCAAACGCAGGGTGAGGCCGGATAACTGAGTTTTGAAAGTCAAAGCGGTAAGTCCCATTCCGTGGAGAATGCTGATTAAAATATTATTCAGATATAAAAAAGGACAGAGCCAGGACAAAGAGCGGATATATGTACCCGCCAGTGTTCCCGGAAAACAGAGGTTTCCAATGCTCTCTCCAAATAGAAAAAATACGGCAGTGAACAGACAGCCGATAAAAAAAGTGCTGCAAAGGGACAGCTGCGAAGCTTTTCGAATGTAGGAAATCCGGTTTTCGGCACAGGCTTTTGCAATGTCGGGCATGAGCATCAGAGAAAATGAGCCGGTCAGAGCAGTAGGGAACAGAATAAAGCTTAACGCCATGCCGGTCAAGGCGCCGTACATGGAAAGGGCGGTCTGTTCAGTCAGCCCGGAAAGAATCAGCCGACTCGGAATCATAACGGACTCTGCGCTCTGAAGCAGGCTCATGATCAGTCTGTTAGCGGTCAGAGGCCAGATCAGAAGCATAATTTCTTTTACGCAGCCGATATACGGTTTGACCGGAACAACAGCAGAGAAAATCGTGTTATTTTGCCTGCTTTTACGCCTTTTTCGTTCCAGCAGACACGCGGCAGCAGTAAAAACGGCAGAAACCATTTCACCGATGCACAGTGCCCAGACTACCTGGAGCACGCTAAACTTAAAATTGCATTGCAGAAGACAAAATACAAACAGCATGCGGCTGCCCTGTTCCATCAGGTTGGAAAGGGCAGGAACCGCTGCTTTTTTTTGTCCGTAATACCAACCGGTAATACAGTTATGTATTGCGCTGAGAGGGATGGAAAATGCAATATAAGGAAGAAGACGGTCTGTACGCTCATTTAAAAGAAAACGGACTGAAATTTCTTTGTGGAATAAAAGAATAAAAGCTGCACAGAATATAGCAAACAGAACAGATAATGCCAGCGCTGCCTGCAGGCAGCATTTGCTTTTGGAAGGATTTTGTTCCTGATACTGAGCGGTAAATTTGGATACGGCTGTCTGGAACGGCCCTCCGCAGATCGCCAGGCAGATGGAAAAAACCGGAAAAACCAGCTGATAGATTCCCAGTTCTTCAGGCCCGATCAGATTTCCAAGCCAGATTTTATAGAAAAAGCCCAGGCACCGGGTAAGGATGCCGGCGGCACTCAGATAGATCGTGCCGGTAATAACGGGAGAAAGCTTCTGAAACATAAATGGCTCCGAAAAATAGTTTTACAAAACAGCTTATGGGGAAAATCAGGAGGATATTCTTAAAATTCTTGCTATTTGACCGGGATTCCTGTACAATAAAGCAATCAAAAACAGGAGGTGTTGAGTTTGAAAGAAAAAGTGATCGTCGGCTTATCCGGCGGCGTAGATTCTTCTGTTACAGCGTATCTGCTGAAAGAACAGGGATATGATGTGACAGGCGTAAATGTTCATATGTTCGATCATCCGGCAGCAGACAAATCGGCAGCAGATGCGGAAAAAATAGCCAGATATCTGAATATTCCTTTTATTACCAGAGACCTGTCTCAGGTTTTTGAAAAGGCGGTTGTTCAGTATTTTATAGAATCCTATCAAAAGGGGCTCACCCCGAATCCCTGCGTGATGTGCAACCATACTGTGAAATGGCTGGGACTTTTGAACAGCTGCAAAGATATGGGAGCTGTTTTGCTTGCAACCGGACATTATGCCGGAATCGGTATACAGCCCAATGGGAGGTATGCGGTGGAAAAGGCAGTATCTGCCGCTAAGGATCAGTCTTATGTGCTCTATCGGCTGACACAGGAACAGCTTAAAAATACGATCATGCCGCTTGGAAATTACGAAAAAGAACAGATTCGTGCAATTGCGGAGAAGGCCGGAATTCCTGTGGCGCAGAAACCGGACAGTCAGGAAATCTGTTTTATTCCCGACAATGATTATGCGGGCTTTATTGACCGCAAAACAGGAGGAACGCTTCAGCAGGAAGGCAACTATGTAACCGCCGACGGCAAAGTTCTGGGCAGACATAAGGGGATTATCCATTATACGATCGGGCAGCGAAAAGGGCTGAACCTTGCCATGGGACATCCTGTATTTGTGACCGGAATACGGCCGGACACAGGGGAAGTCGTGATTGGCTCCAATGAAGATGTATTTGATACGAAGGTGCGGTTTGGAGATGCAGCTTTCATGGGATGTACAGATTTTGCGCAGGAACGGCTGTGGGGAAGGATCCGCTATGGTCATAAAGGCGCCTGGTGCCAGGTTACGTATCTGGGTGAAGGAATCTACGAAGCTGAATTTGAAGAACCCGTGCGTGCGGCAACTCCGGGACAGTCAATCGTATTGTATAAAGGAAATGCAATCGCAGGAGGCGGTTATATCTGTAAAAAAGAATAATCGTATAAATTGCAGCTGCTTATGCAACGTTGCATCGGCATGTTTTTGCATAAGCAGCTGTCTGAGAATAGCTTTTTATTTGATTGTCAGAGAACTGGCAGCATCTTCTCCATAGATATCCAGTATTCGTATGGATAATTTCATATAATCTCGGGTGTAGACATCGTTTAAATCCCAGGTAAGTATTTCCAGAATTCTATTAATCCGATAAACCAGGGTATTTCTGTGTATGTAAAGCTCCTGAGCAGAACTGATTAATGAACGTTCATTGTTCAGGTATACACGAAAAGTTTTTAAACGCTCGGACTGATGCTCCATATCAAGTTTCCAGAGCTTGATAATATCCGGGTGACATGCTGTAATCATTTCCTTGGTGCTGTTGTTTCGTATGATAAATTCGATGGCATAATCATAGAAATCTAAAATATCGCAGGACATTTCAATACCTGAACTGCGGGCACAGCGAATTGCAAAACGAGCCTGGTTATAGAAAAATCTGCACTGACGAATATTATAGAATTTCAGACTTTTACCGATAAGAAAATCTGTTTTTTTATTCAGTTTTCGAAGAATATCAATGACCGTTGGATTCAGGTCTTTATCACTGATTATGATTACTACATTATTGTCGATTGTATCAAAACCACATTGAGGCATAATACGGGCAATCTGATTATTTAAAAGGAGCGCTGTATCGGGACTTTCAACGGTTAAAGACGGACTCAGCACGAAAATATGAAAGGCGTCAGTTTCATCTTCCCATCCCATATATTCCATCTGCTGCAGAAGTTTTTCTTCATCAATTGTCTGCCCTGAGAGCAGATTATGATAAACTGAAAAAAAGTTTCTGTTTTTCTGCAGGCTGGTAATTCCCATTGGCAGGGAAAGGGCATCTATAAGGTGATTTACAATTTGCAGGTCGCCGCGGTTCAATTCTCGATCCTTTTCCAATATATTGATCCTGCCGCATACGGTACCATCATAAATAATTAATGATGAAATACAATTGCTCATGCAAGGGTTGTTCATCCTGTAATATTGAGCTCCTGTAGTATCATAATTATTTAGCGGGTCATTTTTTAAATAGGTATAGACGTCGAGAGAACTCGAACCGTAATGACACAAATGTTTCCACTCGGCGTCTAATTCATCTTCTCCGTATCGATTGCTGATTGCCAGAACATTCCAATTGGCATTCAGCAAAACGATAGGATTATGGAAAATATGCCAGGATTTATCGATGATTTTCTGAAAATCCATTTTTTGCGCAGCAGTACGAATAGCGTAGTCCCAGTCGTTATAATAATCAAAAACAGATTGTATGATTTCGACAGCTTCCCGGGAATTCATGTCTTTTATAATGATGTAATCGCTGCCGCTGCGGCAGACAGAATCGTTTTCTGATTGGTAAACATGGACGCAGTTGGTAGCATAAACGCTGCGGGCACTTCTCAGATTGATTGGCGCATTATCCCGGATATGTATTTCTAAATCAAAATTATAAAGGCGATTTACAATCATCCACATACTTAATTTCATACTAAATCCTCAATTCTGTACAGTGTCCGTAAGGGGATTTTGTCTAACAGTTATTTTACTGCATTTCATCAATTCATCCAGAACAATGTTGTTATTCCATAAAATTATTATCTATGATACAGTTTATTATAATATTCAAGAGAATAATTGTAAAGTTCATCCCGTGCAATAAGTTCCTGTTTCGGATTGCTCATATCGGTCATGATCCAGGGCATACAGCGTCCTTTCGCACCATAGTGATCAACGAAGTCGCGAATGATCTTCCGGATTTCAGCTTCGTCCGCTTTGGGGGCAATTTCCAGTATAAAAGCGAACGTCATCTGATCACCGTAGGTTTCATAAAGAAAATCAGGTCCGTTGATTTTGGCCTGAGGTGTCCACATGTCAATTCCCATCTCAAGCATTTCAGGAACATATTGAATGTTTTTGCCGCAGGAGTGAAGCTCAATGAATTTGCCATGTTCTTTGATGAAATTCAGATAGCGGCTTGTGGCCGGCATCAGCTGCTTGCGGAACATTTCATTAGAAAAGAAACCGCTTCGCTGGGTTCCCCAGTCATCATGATAGAGAACGCCATCTACGTCGCCGTAATGTTTAAAAATCTGTGCTGTGGATTCGATTTTATAATCGGCCATTTTCTGGAAAAATTCTTCAAGAAGCTCAGGCTCCTCATAAAAAGCAACTAAAGATTCATCAAAAGGAATCATTTCGTGAAGACGTTCAAAGATTCCTTCGACACATTCATAAATATGCGGTCGGTTCGGATCAAGCATTTTTTGAATTTTAGCCCCATCTGTTTTAAAATCGACTAAAGACAGGTCGGGCCACTCCAGTTCTTCTTTCCATTTTGCAAAATCAGAAATCGTGCGGGTTCCCGGTTTTGTGATCATGCCGCCGGCTTCTTCTACCATGATCCAGTAAACGCCCCACCAGTCATAGCCGTCCACCTCCGGAACCGGATGTTCTTCTATTGCATCCGGCCATATGGTGTTTGTTTCGTAAAAATATGCAGGCATCCAATAAGGCTGTTCTCCCTTTACGCAGCGAATATAATTTTCTTTTACGCTGTAAGGTCTGCCGGTAATTGGCTCTTTAGCTCTTTGGAATATCCAGGGAAAGCTTCCGGGGTTCTGCCATTCTTTTGAATAGTCGCGGGTTGCTGCCTGCTTCATAAATTTTCCTGTACTCATATAACACCTCCTGTTTCGGGTTCTATAGTTTGGTTATTTGTGATTTCTTTGAGCATGTCTGTAACCAGTTTAACTGCTTCCTGTTCTTCTATGAGAAAAAGGATTGCTGCCAGATTGAACGTGATTTCATCAGATTTCCCTTTCACCTGGTTCACGGTTTTGTCTGTCAGAGAAAATACATTTAGAGTATGGACATCCATAGATGCCTTGATATGTCCGATGAAAGCACCTTTTTCGTTTAATTGTTCGGCCAGCTTTTCCAGATGGCTGCAAAGCAGAGCAGCCATCTGATTATGGTCGGCAAGCAGCGTACATTCAGCTGATATGATAGCTGCTGAGGTTTCTGTTTTGGAAGTGACCTGAAAGGGAACACTATCAGAGAAGGAATTTTGTTTGAAGTCTGAATCATTAAAGTTTTTCTGATATTTGGGAATACTGCTTTTTTTACGCATATTCATGATATCACCTCTCTGACAGTGTTCAGGATTTCTGGTGGAATTGGTTCCAATGCAGAAACGCAGAAACATAAAGCCTGTTTTTTTTCTTTCTGAAAAACTGCAATATCCTGTTTGATCTCATCCAAAACTGTGGATTCTACCAAATCTTTTTTGTTTAGAAAAATAATATCGGCATCTGAAACCTGTCCTTTGATCAGTTCGTACATAGGAGTCAGAAAACGTTTCCAGCGGAAAGAATCTACCACGGTACAGATAACAGAATCCATCCAGATGGCCTTTTTCAGATTTTCCTGTATCATACCGGGATAGGCGAGTCCTGTTGTTTCAATGATCAGCCATTCAGGATGACAGGTTTCTTCTATTTTAATGATAGCAGGAACGATTTCGCCTGATAAACTGCAGCAGATACAGCCGTTAAACAATGTTTTTACAAATAAACCGCTGCTTTCCAGTAATTTGTTATCAATGCTTTTCTGACCTGCTTCGTTTTCCAGAATAACAATTTTAGAATCGGAAGCAGTGTCAGAAGCTTCTGTAAGGTATTGGGCCAGCTGCAGGAGAATCGTTGTTTTTCCGGAACCTAAAAAGCCACCTAGAATCAATATTTTCATAAGATTTCACTTTCCTGTTTTGTAAATAAAGAGTTTTATTTTTGATAGAATGAACCGCCGTAGGTTTCGACTTCATTTAAGACAATCTGATTTTTACGAGCAACTTCCGGATCATCAAGAGCTCCCAGATAGCCGCCGCAGAAGCAGTAACCGCCATCTGGTGCGAGTTCGTTTATTACATCTCTTACGGACTGACGAATTTCTTCTTCTGTAACATCGGGACTTGCCAGGTGCCCAAGCGCATCC
Source organism: Lachnospiraceae bacterium (assembly GCA_030536685.1). Classification (GTDB taxonomy): domain Bacteria; phylum Bacillota; class Clostridia; order Lachnospirales; family Lachnospiraceae; genus TWA4. Next base: position 12,102 of record JAUNPP010000061.1, on the reverse strand, counting down.
CAGCCCCCCATCAGAATCAGTTTATTACCATATTTTTTCTTGATCCCCTTCAGATCATTACAGGTCTGCGCAGGATCCCAGGCATTTACACCGATGGAAAGCCAGTCTTCAATAAACGCTTCTGCTTTGCCGCAGTTGTGCATGGTGATGGGAATTCCAAGGTCTCTTCCTGGTTTTGCCTGACGATCCAGGAAAGGAAGAATCATATCATGATACATCTGAGGTGAAATAAAAGGCGCATTCCATGTTGCGGTATCATCCATCATCGTGAGTACGTCAGGCTCATAGTAGTGTATGATATGCTCGGCAACGTCTACATAAAAACTGCAGATGTAATCAAATAATGCCATAACCTCTTCCGGTTCTTCATACATGGCGCAGAGACCTTCTGTAAATCCCATAAATGCCATTAAATTTTGAAAGTATCCGACATGGAGGTTAAATGCTACAGCAGACTGAGTCCGGTCGATTTGGAACATTTCAAGCTGTTTTTTTGCCATTGCTTCCCAGTCAATCCCTGAAATGTCAGGCGCTTTGATTACATCTCGCCATTTCCTGATATCATCCAGAATGAAATGATTCGGTTCAGGGAGAACCGCATTGCCGGTTTCCTTTGTGGGAACATAATTTACACCCCAGATATCTTTTCCGCCTCCTTTAAAACGAAAGTCGGAGAGCAGTAAAGGTTCACACATAACGCTTGCAGGCGGTCTGCTTGTGCCGGGAACAGGGCCGAATGTATAGTTGGGAACCCATTCCGGGCATTCGCCGCGTAATGTCATAAGATAATTTTCTTTTTCACTAAGTTTAAACATTGTGCAGGCCTTCCTTTACTTTTTTTGCTTGAATGGATTATAGAATACAAAAAATACAGCGGTTGCAAGAAAAACAAAGATTTCTACGAGGATAGCGCTGAAGATATTTTCTCCCGCTGCCATTGCCAGAAATTTCAGCCAGAAAGAGCTGAGGAAGCCTCCAAGATTCATTAATGCCAGCAGGATTGAGGTTGCGATTGCAATTGTGCTCAAAGGAGTAACGAATCCAGCCCATGACATACATGCAGGCATAATGATGGAAAAACCAAATCCAAGAAGCATAAGTCCGATGGTCATAATGATGTTGGTAGTTCCTACGTAAACACATAGAGCGCCGATTCCACAGAGTGCATAGCCAAGTGTCAGACACCAGCGCTGTGCGAACTGGAAAATTTTTCCGAAAGTAAGTCCGGCGATACAGCCAGCTACCGTATATAAGGAAAGAGATGTGGCCGCCGCTGCTGCACCGCCTGCATTCCGCATTTCAAATAATACGGAAATGTTCATCATAATCGGGAAATTCAGGATATTGAAAATCATGAACAGGAATGCGATCAGCCATATCATTTTACTCATTTTTTCTTTTGTCTGAACAGGAGCTTCTGGTGAAACCTCCTGCTTTTCCGGTTCAGGAAGGAAAAATGCCATAAACAGACCGATTAAACAGAAAGCGTGTCCGTAAAATGTAATGTTCCATCCTTTTTCTGCAAGAGCGCCGCCAAGCATCTGAAGAATGATTCCGCCTGCGTTCATACATAAGGTTCCGTAGCCGAGCATGGATGCCTGCTTTTGTCCTTTATAAAGACCAATCGTGAGGGCATTTCCCAGAGGTGACAGTAAACCGAGACCAAAACCGAGAATTGCACGGCAAACAAGTGTTAAAGAATAGCTGTCAAAGAATGCAGGTCCGCATCCTCCAATCAGGTATAAAATGCAGGATACAATTGCAAGCGTTCGATATTTCACGTTTTTTCCCATTGTAGAACCGGCAACAAAAGTACCTGCTACAACAAACAGTGTTGGTAAAGTGGAAATCCAGGAAACATCGTGTCCTGCAAAATGCTGTGCCAATGTAGCCATAGCGGGCGTAACAACGGTAACGCCCATTGAAATCAGGGCAAGACTTAAGATTGCTGCTGCATTAATGCTGCTAACTTTTTTTTCTGTCATAAAAAGACCTCCTTGTGCTTGAAAGCAGTAATGATTGAGAAAACCGCATCTGCAGCTGCTGTTTTGGCTCAAGAAAAATGTTTCAGAACATTTTATTGTTATCTGTATTATAAATCAGGGAGCTTTCGGCTTCTATGTATGGGAAATACAGTTTTACATGAAGCAAAAATGAGAAATTTGTACGAAAAACCTGTTTCGGCTAATCTGTGAAAAATTATAAAAAAGTCGGCCAACCTGAGAAAAAAGTTGAGAAAGAAGTTGACCAACCTGAGAAAAAAGTCAATTGACATGTAGCAGGCAAGATGATATAATACTACTCAATGTGTTGAAACGCATGGGACAGAGCAGGAAAAGTCACTTTGAACATCTGTCCGCAGACAGAGATGCAGTTTTTGCACAGATTATGAATAAACTGGAGACGTATCGAAGTGGCCATAACGAGCTTGACTCGAAATCAAGTTGTCGGGCAACCGGCACGAGGGTTCGAATCCCTCCGTCTCCGCCAGAAATTTCCGGTATTCTCTGTATTCAGAGAGTACCGTTTTTGTATTTACTTAAATTTACAGCGCACAGGCGGCAAAAAGAGTTACTGCGAACAGTAACCGGAAAGGCACAGATTATGAACAGAATCAGTACAGCAGAACGTAACACAAAGGAAACACAGATCGCGTTGACATTGAATCTTGATGGAAGCGGAAAATCCAATCTGGCAACCGGAATCGGTTTTTTTGATCATATGCTTGATGGATTTACCCGCCATGGTCTTTTTGATCTTGATCTGAAGGTAAAAGGGGATCTGGAAGTGGATTCTCATCATACGATAGAGGATACGGGAATTGTTCTTGGCGGCGCGATCAGGGAGGCAGCAGGAGATAAAAAGGGAATCAGACGTTACGGCTATTCTCTGCTTCCAATGGATGAAACGCTGGTTATGTGTGCGGTCGATCTTTCCGGACGCCCTTATTTTTGCTGGGATGCACAGTTTACCTGTGACAGATGCGGAGATATGGATACAGAGATGGCCAGAGAATTTTTTTATGCAGTTTCTTATGCAGGAGCCATGAATCTGCATATCAAGGTTATGTACGGAACCAACAATCACCACATTATGGAAGCGATATTCAAAGCATTTGCCAAAGCGCTTGATATGGCAACCATGTATGATGAACGGATCACCGACGTACTCTCAACGAAAGGAACCCTGTAAAAACGGATAGAACAAAAATTGCTGATAAAGTAAAGATCACAGGAAAGGGCAGAGAGGAAGGGACAGAAAAGATGGGAAGAAAACAGGCGGAAGAAGAGCTTTTAACGCAAACGATTTTGGAGATGAATGGATGTAAAACAGAGGATATCAATACATTTCAGGCGTTTCCCGGAAAAAAACAGAAAATCAGGGAGTTACTGGAGGAATGCGGTGATGGAAACCAGGAACTGAACCGCCGCAGGGGATTGTTTGATCTGATTCTGTCCCGTAAGCAGAAACTTCAGTTTTACCTGATTGAAAGAGAAGATCACACCATGGGTCTGCCTGCCGGCTGCGACCTGAATCGACCGGAGACATTTGAAACACTGATGCTGTTTGATGAACTGGCTGGTGTTCTGGAAGAAATCGCATCGCAGGCGCTGCAGCAAAACAGCAGCATGGAGCTGGATGCGGATCTGATGAAAATACTGGGACTTTTAAACGATGCCCCGTATGAAAGACTGGACAAACTTCTTGACAGCCTTCTGATTCTGACTGAAAAACAATGAAAGGTTTCTTCAAGAATGCCATCGGCATTCTTGCTGCGAGCGGCTCGTCAGCTATGCTGACATAATACATCGGGGCCGCTCTGCAATCCTGTCGGAGGCTTTATCCTGGAAGGAGATTGGACGCCCGCCAACACAAATTTTTTATAACTCACCACTTATAGAAGCGGGAGTCTTATCGAATTTTAAGATAAAAAAGGTTAGGAGCAGAATTTATAAAGGTACAAATTCCGGTTTCCGATTTTTGAATACGGTCTGATATTTTACACCGCAGGCTTTCAGATAATCACCGATTTCTGTAAAAGCATATCCGAGATGGGCCGGCTGATGCCCGTCAGAGCCAAGCGTAATCATTTCGCCGCCCAGCTCCAGATAGCGTTTGATGACATCTGCATGAGGATTGGGAAATTGCAGGCCGTATTTCAGACCGGCTGTATTACACTCCAGAGCAATATTTTTCTGTATCAAAGTCCGGAGAATTTCATCAATGATGTCATGATAAACCGGGTTGGGATAATCGGAGGAGGAAGCAGGGCCGTAGCGGGCAACATAGTCGAGGTGCCCCAGTGAGTCAAAACAGCTGTGAAGCTGAACATTTTTCAGTGTGGTTTCAAAATATTCCATATATGCTTCCCGGCAGCTGCGTCCCTCATAAAATTCCGGATAATAGGGATCGATGCGGCGGACAAGATGTACGGAACCAATGACATAATCAAAGGGCCATGAAGTGGTGTAAGTTTCAAGCTGTTCCTTCAGATGCTCCATAAGACCAAGCTCCACACCGATACGCAGCTCGATCCGGCCGCTGTATTCTTCTTTTGCCTGCTGCAACGAGCGGATATAGGCTTTTGTATCAAACTGAAAAGAAGAGCCGTAAACTTCTTGTGGGAAATCAAAATCCTGATGATCGGTGATATAGATGGATTCCATACCCAGCTCCAGCGCACGGTTCAGCTGCATGGAAAGCGGCGTATCGGAATCGCTGGAAAAACAGGTATGTACATGACTGTCTGTATACATAAATACCTCCTGTAGCATTAAAAAATGCTGGTTTTACAATAGGAATGCCGATGGCATTTTTTTAATATAATCAGAAAACTGTATTTCCTGTCATATTAAAAGCTTTGCAGGGATCGCGGTGTCTGCTCCGGCGATGCGAGAATACCGGGGCAAAAAAAGAGTATGCTGCTAAAGTGACATACCTTTGATCCCAACATCATATCATAAGCCAAAAATGGGAAAAAGTACAGAGTAATCCGAATAAAATCTAAAATACTGCACATATTGGTACTGTTTACAATAACGCATGTTGAAGAGACGAAAACCATTCAGGAATGCTATTGGCATTTAAAAATCTGAATTTGAAAGAATTTCCGGAATCGGCTCAAATATCGTCAGAAATTAGACAAACAGTCAAAATAGATAATTGTACAGGCGGTTTTTCAAGTAAAATTGAATAAGAAATACCAATAGGGGGTAACAGTTTACATTATTTTAGGCAATTTGATAAAAAACATGAGAAATTCTGTGACATTTTCGACTTGCATAATTGTCCTTGATTTTGTACAATAACCATAGTGTTTGAGTAGATTGCTCAGACAGGATTTAAGTTTCGTAAACATTAGTTTACAAATTATTCTAGGAGGAATAAAAAATGGCAGTAAAAGTTGCAATTAATGGTTTTGGTCGTATCGGTCGTCTTGCTTTCAGACAGATGTTTGGTGCTGAAGGATATGAAGTAGTAGCAATCAACGATTTAACAGATCCTAAGATGCTTGCTCACTTATTAAAATATGACTCTTCACAGGGTAGATATGCTTTAGCTGATACAGTAGAAGTTAAAGAAGGCGCTATCGTTGTAGACGGTAAAGAAATCAAAATTTATGCAGAAAAAGATGCTGCAAACCTTCCTTGGGGAGAAATCGGTGTTGATGTAGTTCTGGAATGTACAGGTTTCTATACATCCAAAGCAAAAGCTGCTGCTCACATCACTGCTGGTGCTAAGAAAGTTGTTATTTCAGCTCCCGCTGGTAACGATCTTCCCACAGTTGTATACAGCGTTAACGAAGATACTCTTACAAAAGAAGATACTATCATTTCCGCTGCATCCTGTACAACAAACTGCTTAGCTCCTATGGCTAAGGCTCTGAACGACTACGCTCCCATCCAGACTGGTATCATGGCTACTATCCATGCTTACACAGGCGATCAGATGGTACTTGATGGTCCTCACAGAAAAGGCGATTTAAGAAGAGCACGTGCTGCAGCTGTTAATATCGTTCCCAACTCTACAGGTGCTGCTAAGGCTATCGGCCTGGTAATCCCTGAACTGAACGGCAAATTAATCGGTTCTGCTCAGCGTGTACCCGTTCCTACAGGTTCTACTACAATCCTGACAGCTGTTGTTAAGGGCGAAAACGTAACAAAAGAAGGCATCAATGCAGCTATGAAAGCAGCTTCATCCGCATCTTTCGGTTACACAGAAGAACAGCTGGTATCTTCTGATATCGTTGGTATCACATACGGTTCTTTATTCGATGCTACTCAGACAATGGTAGCTGAAATCGGCGAAGGCTTATACGAAGTTCAGGTTGTTTCATGGTATGACAACGAAAACTCTTACACAAGCCAGATGGTAAGAACAATCAAATACTTTGCTGAATTAGCATAATTTGAACAGAAACTGTATTCACCTCTCTGCTTTAGTTTATATTGCGGCAGGAAGAATACAAAGATAGGATGCTTTACAGCATAACCTGACATTAAGCTGCTTATGCGGCACGGAAGGTGTTTCCGACGGACAGGCTTCCGCCGGAAACACCTTTTTTATATAGTAGGAAACAGCTGGAGAACAGTGAAAGATGTATAGTTTCTTCCTATTATAAAATGATTTAAGAATATTATGAGGTGATTCCCATGTTAAATAAAAAAAGCGTTGATGATATTAATGTAAAAGGCAAAAGAGTTCTTTGCCGTTGTGACTTTAACGTACCGCTGCAGAACGGTGTGATTACAGATGAAAATCGTCTTGTAGCTGCACTGCCTACCATCAAGAAACTGGTTGCTGACGGCGGAAAGGTAATCCTTTGCTCTCATCTGGGTAAACCGAAAGGGGTTGCAAAGCCTGAATTATCTCTGGCTCCCGTTGCAGCACGTTTAACAGAACTGCTGGGTCAGGAAGTTAAATTTGCAGCAGATGACTGTGTTGTTGGCGAGAATGCAAAGGCAGCAGTAGCAGCTATGAACGATGGTGACATCGTACTTCTTCAGAATACCCGTTACAGAGCAGAAGAAACAAAGAACGGCGAAGCATTCAGCAAAGAACTGGCTTCTTTAGCAGATGTATTTGTAAACGATGCTTTCGGTACTGCTCACAGAGCACACTGCTCAACTGTTGGTGTAACTGAATTCGTAGATACCTGCGCAGTAGGTTACCTGATGCAGAAAGAAATCGATTTCCTGGGCAATGCAGTAAACAACCCTGCAAGACCTTTCGTTGCAATCCTGGGCGGATCTAAAGTATCCTCCAAGATTTCCGTAATCAACAACCTTCTGGAAAAAGTTGACGTTCTGATCATCGGTGGTGGTATGTCCTATACATTCGCAAAAGCTCAGGGCGAAGAAATCGGTAAATCTCTGGTAGAAGATGACTATATCGAATATGCAAAAGAAATGATCGCAAAAGCTGAAGCCAAAGGCGTTAAGTTCTTACTGCCCATCGATACAGTAGCAGCAAAAGAATTTAACAACGATGCTCCTTCAAGAGTAGTAGAAGGCAGCATGGCAGCTGATGAGATGGGTCTTGATATCGGACCTAAGACCTGCGAACTGTACAAAGCAGCTCTGGCTGATGCAAAGACTGTTGTATGGAACGGACCGATGGGCGTATTTGAAATGCCCAACTTCGCAAAAGGTACTATCGCAGTAGCAGAAGCTCTGGCAGCAATCGATGCTACCACAATCATCGGCGGCGGTGACTCTGCAGCAGCTGTTAACACACTGGGCTTTGGCGATAAGATGACTCATATCTCTACAGGCGGCGGCGCTTCTCTGGAATTCCTGGAAGGCAAAGAACTGCCCGGCGTAGCAGCTATCAACGATAAATAATCAAAAAGCAAAACTCTGTTAGAAACAGTTATTATAAGAAACAGTTATTATAAGAAACGATATTGTAACATAAAGTGTAATGGGAGTCTTCGGCCTCCCGTTACACAGTTTTTTCAGAAAAAGAGGACAAAATTATGCGTAAGAAAATTGTTGCAGGAAACTGGAAAATGAACATGACACCCAGTCAGGCAGTTGAACTGGTAAATACATTAAAACCCCTGGTAGCGAATGACGAAGTTGATGTAGTATTCTGTGTACCTGCTATCGACATCATCCCCGCTATGGAAGCTGCAAAGGGCTCCAACATCTGCATCGGTGCTGAAAATATGTACTTTGAAGAAAAAGGTGCATACACTGGTGAAATCTCTCCCGAAATGCTGACAGATGCCGGCGTTAAATACGTTATCATCGGACATTCCGAAAGAAGAGAGTATTTCGCAGAAACAGATGAAACTGTTAACAAGAAAGTATTAAAAGCTTTCGAACATGGCATTACACCCATCGTTTGCTGTGGTGAATCTCTGACACAGAGAGAACAGGGTATCACAATTGACTGGATCCGCCAGCAGATCAAGATTGCTTTCCAGAATGTTACAGCAGAACAGGCAGCAACAGCAGTAATCGCATACGAACCCATCTGGGCTATCGGTACAGGCAAGGTTGCTACTTCTGAACAGGCTCAGGAAGTTTGTGCAGCAATCAGAGCATGCATCGCTGAAATCTATGATGAAGCAACTGCAGCAGCTATCCGTATTCAGTACGGCGGCAGCGTATCTGCAGCAAGCGCACCCGAATTATTTGCAATGGCTGACATCGACGGCGGTCTTGTAGGCGGCGCTTCTCTGAAACCTGATTTCGGTAAGATCGTAAACTACAAATAATTATCCGTTGAGCCGCTCTGCAATCCTGCAGACAGGACAGGCATAAACGGCAAACACAACAGACAGTAATAATAATGTAGCGCAATAAGGTTGGAAGGTATCTTTCAACCTTGCGTTTTTAAGCCGGAAATGATATACAGAATCCGGCTCATTGGGAGATAAAGAATGAGTAAAAAACCTGTAGTATTATTAATTTTGGATGGATATGGTCTGAATGATAAACAGGAAGCCAATGCAGTTGCAGAAGCAAAAACACCTGTAATGGATGAATTGATGGCTACCTGCCCTTTTCAGAAAGGTTATGCAAGCGGAATGGCAGTAGGTCTGCCTGACGGACAGATGGGTAACTCAGAGGTTGGACATCTGAACATGGGCGCAGGACGTATTGTTTATCAGGAACTGACCCGAATTACAAAAGAAATCCAGGATGGCGTATTTTTTGACAATGAAGCATTTATGGCAGCTGTAGAAAACTGCAAAAAGAATGATTCTGCTCTCCATATGTGGGGACTGCTGTCTGACGGCGGCGTTCACAGCCACAATACCCATCTTTATGCACTGCTGGAACTGGCAAAACGCCAGGGACTTTCCAAGGTATATGTACACTGCTTCTTAGATGGCCGTGATACACCTCCGGCTTCCGGCAAGGACTATGTTGCAGAACTGGCAGCAAAAATGGAAGAAATAGGCGTAGGCGAAATTGCCAGCGTTATGGGCAGATACTATGCAATGGACCGTGATAACCGCTGGGAAAGAGTTGTACTCGCTTACAACGCACTGACAAAGGGCGAAGGCGTACAGCAGACAGATGCTGTAGCTGGTGTACAGGCTTCCTATGATGACGGAAAAACAGATGAATTTGTACTTCCCATGGTCATCACTAAGGATGGCGCTCCTGTAGCAACCGTAAAAGACGGCGATTCCGTTATTTTCTTCAACTTCCGTCCTGACCGTGCAAGAGAAATCACACGTGCATTCTGTACAGACGATTTTGATGGCTTTGAAAGAGAAAAGAGACTGAATCTGACTTACGTATGCTTTACCGAATATGATGTAACAATCCCTAACAAGATTATTGCATTTAAGAAAGTACAGCTGACTAACACATTTGGCGAATATCTGGCTGCTCATGGCAAAACTCAGGCTCGTATTGCAGAAACAGAAAAGTACGCCCATGTAACCTTCTTCTTCAACGGCGGTGTGGAAACTCCCAACGAAGGTGAAGACCGCATTCTGGTAAAATCACCCAAGGTTGCAACCTATGACCTGCAGCCTGAGATGAGCGCATATCAGGTATGCGATAAGCTGACAGAAGCAATCACATCTGACAAGTACGACGTAATCATCTGCAACTTCGCAAATCCTGATATGGTTGGACATACCGGTGTAGAAGCTGCTGCGGTAAAAGCGATTGAAACAGTTGATGAATGTGTAGGAAAAGCAGTAGCAGCTCTGAAATCTGTAGATGGCACGATGTTCATCTGCGCAGATCACGGCAATGCAGAGCAGCTGGTAGATTATGTAACAGGTTCTCCCTACACTGCTCATACAACTAACCCTGTACCGTTTATTCTGGTAAATGGCCCCGAAGGTGCTGGTCTGGCTGAAAATGGCTGCCTGGCAGACATCATCCCTACTATGATCGATATTATGGGTATGGAACAGCCTGCTGAAATGACTGGTAAATCTCTGCTGGTTAGATAAGTGCAATGCTGAAGCAGAAGCTCTTACGAAACAGCTGGCACAACATCCCGCCTTGTTAGATAAGTGTAATGCTGAAGCAGAAGCTCTGAACGCAGACATATCTGTAAAAGCATTTACTTCTGGTGATATAGATCAAAATAATATTTCATGGTCCCTGAGAAAACAGTCTCGGGGACTTTTGATTTTTCGTCTGTGTTCGTGCAAAAAACAGAAGTTTATGATATACTATATCCTAAGATGACAGGAGTAGAATGTATTTTGCTTCGGATATCTATTATGATAATCCAGTTGTTTATAAAATGAATGGAATATGGCTGCACAGGAGGAATTTCAGAAATGGAAAAACAAAAGGAACTATGGAAATTTGAAGTTGAGGATATATTTAAACAGGAAACTCTGGACGATGTTGCCGGCAAAACCCGTAGTTTTCTGCATAATATAAAAAAAGAACAGGTGGATGAAAGAGAGCAGATCCAGTACTGGCTGAAATGTGCATATGAGCAGGAACGTACAAGCCCGGATCCGTTTTATCCGATTGCATTTTTTTATACAGCATGTAAAAGTGAGAATATATCAGAGGACCAGATTCTGAGCTATATGAATGACATTGTCGATTATATTTACTATGCAGAAGGGACGAAAGAAGCGGAGCTTTGTGACGGATGGCTGAAAAAACATAAAAATCAGCTTCCACAGGAGTATCAGATGGCAGCCGGCGTATACCTTGGAACCGTTCGTCAGGTTTTCAGTGAAAGTAAAGATAATACAAAAAAAGCAGGTTTTAAAGGACGGAACTGGCTTATCGGATTTGCAGCCGGAATTCTCCTTGGAGCTGTTTTAGGAGCATCCGGAACAGCACTTGTTCTAAAGGGCGATTCTGATACAGGTAAGAGCAATATCACGCAGATTCAGGGCAAAGAAGACACAAAAAAAGACAGTTCAAAAAAAGATAGCTCGAAGCCGGAGAAAAAACCAGGCAAAAACGATTCAAAAGAAAGCACGGCTGAGTCCAAAAAAGAAAAATTAGAACGTGCCATTGTCTGGACCAGCTCAACCAGAGTAAAAATGCGTAATACACCTGAGATTCCGACTGATAATCCGGATGGCAATGTGGTCGCATTTGTAAAAGGCGATGCCAATCTGGAAGTGGAAATTGTCGGAGCAGCCGGAACCGATGAAGCAGGCAGAGAGTGGACGGAGATCCGCCTGATTGAGACTTTGCTGCCAGGCGATTCAGAAGATATCGAAGTAGTTGAAGATGTTTTACCGGAAGGCCGCAGTTGTTATATTGTAAGTAAGTTTTTGAAAAAAGTGGAAGAATAAACTTTGACCGCCCCCTTTTGCTGATTTTAAGTAAACAAGCTCAGCAAAAAGGGGTTTCATTTTTATAAATTCTCGTTAAAGGATAAAAAAACAAAATAAATCAGAAAAAATTAAAAAATAGAAAATATATTAAAAAAGTGTTGACAAATAGCTTCCAAAGTGGTATCCTATGGAAGCTGTCAGCAAGAGGAACACAAAAACCTGAAAGTCGACAGCAAAAAACAAAAAAAGTTAAAAAAGCGGTTGACAAAACAAAGAAAACCTGCTATTATAACAAAGTCGCTTGTGAGAGCGACGACAGGAACCTTGATAACTGAACAATGTATGAATAAAACCTTTAAACTATCTGA
>JAUNPP010000060.1 GCA_030536685.1 Lachnospiraceae bacterium | reverse complement strand
TCTCTTATAATTCACCACTTATTGTAAATATCTCTTATAATTCACCACTTATAGAAGTGGGAGTCTTATCAAATTTCAGGATAAACCTGCCTCATTATTACTATAGCGAAAAAGAAGGGCTGATATCAGCCCTTCTTTTCCTACGCGTTGAATTTCAGATATCAATTTTTTAATTTCCGCATAAAAGACCTGAAATTCCCTGAATCGCAGCATCTTCATCTGCACCTTCTGCAGATACTTCCATCTCTGCTCCCTGGGAAAAATTCAGTGTCATAACGCCCATAATGCTTTTTGCATTCACGGTTTTGTTACCGGTCTGAACCAGTATTCTGCTCTCAAACTTACTTGCGACCTGTACAAATAATGCAACAGGACTTTGTCCATCTGCAGGATTTTTGCTAATTGTAATAGATTTTGTAATCATAATCTTATTCCTCCATACTCGTTCTTATTTCATCCGCCATCTGCTTCAGTTTATGAAAACGATGATTCATTCCTGACTTTCCCACCGGCGGATTCATCATAGCACCCAGCTCTCTGAGAGCGATATCCGTATACTGCAGCCGCATCAGCGCCGTTTCGCAAAGCTCCGATGAAAGGCTGTTTAATCCAATTGTATCCCGTATCAGTTCAATATCATGAATCTGCTCTACAGCTGCAGCTACCGTTTTACTGATATTTGCTGCCTCACAATTGACCTTACGATTGATATTCCCTCTGATTTCCCTTTTTATGCGTATATTTTCATATTCCAGAAGTGAAACGGTTGCCTTCATCACCTTCAGCATATCAGCAACCTGTCTTCCTTCCTTAATATAAACAACCTGATTGTTTTTTCGCTGTACGATCTTTGGTTCCAGCTCAAAAAAATGCATAGCAGCCGCCAGCTGAGCCGCCAGTATCGGACCGTTACAGACAAATTCGAGATGATAATTCTTCTCCGGCGTACTCATGGTACCGCAGCCTAAAAACATTCCGCAGAGAAATGCCCTTTTGCAGCATCCGCTCATAAGCAGCATCTCATTCACCGCCAGATCCTGTTCGCACAGCTTTCCCGATGTCTGTTCAAGCTTCAGCGCCTGTAAAACCCGGGATACCTGTGTTTCCCCAGGAAGACAGAGCAGATATTTCCTGTGTTTCCCCGTATGCTCTGCTTTCACATGAATCTGCATCCGATAACCAAAAGCATTTAAAATAAGCTGTCGGAAGCGCTTCACTGCTAAGTACTGATCTGTTTTTAATTTCAAACAGATTCCCGTATCTTCTGTCTCAATCTGCCCATAGTTTAAAAATATGGCCGCTGCTTCAGCCAGGAGGCAGTGCCTCGGCCCAAAATCTCTCTGACAGATTTCCTTTTTTACCTCATTTGCAAATGACATTTCTAAAACTCGCCTATCAGCTCAACCTCCAGCTCCATCTCAACCTGGAAATTCTCCCTGACGACCGCTTTGATATGCTGGAACAGCTTGTAGAGATCCGAAGCTGTTGCATTGTCTCTGTTGATCACAAAGCCGCAGTGCTTTTCGGAAACCTGCGCGCCGCCCAGACGGTATCCCCTCAAACCGCTGTCTTCAATCAGCTTTCCGGCAAAATAGCCTTCCGGCCGTTTAAAGGTGGAACCTGCGCTTGGATATTCCAACGGCTGTTTTTCCCGTCTTGTCTGGTTCAGGGCTTCAATTCTGGCCATCAGTTTTTCAGGATCAGCCTTTTCAAGCTTTAACTTTCCTTCCAGAACGATTTTTCTGCTGTGCTTGAAAATACTCTGACGGTAGCCCAGTCCAAGCTCACTGGCAGGAGCTGTCACAAGGCTGCCATCCTCCTCTAACCAGGTCACTTCCATAAGAACCTGCTTCAGTTCTCCGCCGTAAGCACCGGCATTCATCACCACAGCGCCTCCGAAAGAACCGGGAATTCCCGCTGCCCATGTCATATCGCCAAGACCGCGGCGGGAAACCATCCTCACAAGACCTCCCAGAGCCGCTCCTGCCTTCACAGTTACAATTCCGGCTTCCTCATCCACCTCACATCCGGCAAATGACGGTCCCAGGTGAATCATCACCCCACGGTAGCCGTTATCACTCACCAGCAAATTACTTCCATTACCAATAATATAATACGGAAGCTGTTCTTTATGACATAAATTAATAATTTCCTTAATCTGGCTGATCTCTGAGGGTGATACAAAATAATCGCACTCGCCTCCGGCGCGAAACGTCGTATGCTTCGACATCGGCTCCTGCAGGCTTATCTGCTCTCTTCCCACGATCTCTTCCAGTTTTTTTACAAATTCAGGATTTACTGATACCTTCTGTTCTGCTGCCGTCTCCTGTGCTGCCTGCTGCATCAAATAATTCCCTCCGTCTCTCCGTCATTCTGTCTCATCATTCTGTTCGTTACACGATTATAAAGCTCTACAGCGGCATTATATCCCATCATCTTCTGTCTGTGATTGATTGCCGCCGATTCAATAATGATCGCCACATTTCTTCCCGGACTTACCGGAATCTTATAACAGGGAATCTGATTGCCCAGAATCGTATCATAATTGTCTTTGGTACCCATCCGGTCAAATTCGGTATCCTGTTTCCATTTTTCCAGAAAAATCTCCATATCAATGGTCTGATTGTCCTTTACACTGCCCACGCCAAAGAGAGTCTTGGCATCGATAATGCCAATGCCGCGCAGCTCTATAAAATAACGTGTGATCTCAGGAGCAGAGCCTATCAGCTCATCATCACTGATCTTTTTGATCTCCACCACGTCATCGCTGACAAGACGATGGCCTCTTTTGATCAGTTCCAGAGCGATCTCACTTTTGCCAATACCGCTCTCACCCTTAATCAGAACGCCCTCTCCGTAAACATCAACCAGTACTCCATGAATGCTGATCATTGGTGCAAGGTGATAATTCAAAAAGCGGATAATCTCCGCCATAATCTCTGACGTTGCTTTATTCGATACCAACAGCGGAACCCCGTATTTCACCGCGATGTCGGCCATAGTTTTGGTAGGCATATATCCTCTGCATAAAATCAGGCAGGGGATCTTCTGGCTGAACAGTTTTTCATAACATTCAACCCTCTGTTCATGGGTCATCATCGTATGAAGGTAGTTCTGCTCTACATTACCTATAATCTGGACTCTGCGCTTTTCAAAATGATTGTAATATCCTGTCAGCTGCAGCGCCGGACGATTGATATCCGGGTGAGTCAGGATAATTTCACGCGTGTTGATGGATTCTGTCATGTTCTTGAGTCCCATCTTTTCGATCAGAGTCGAAAGTCTCACACCATCCATTCTTTTACCTCCCAAAGCTTTGTGTGTATCTGCTCAGTGCCGATCCGCACTGATATGGGCAAATATAAAAAGTTACTTAATACACTAGGCATTCTAACACAAATTTTATTTGACGACAATAGTACGCTAAGATTTTATTAGCACAACGTAAAAAGGGGGGAGCTGTTTCGAGATTTCCGGACTTGCACCGGTTAGAAACGTGCGCCGCCGGGCGCACGTAACAAAAGGCGCCCTATCCTGAGATAGAACGCCTTTGAAGCTTATACCTTATCTTATATCAGCAGGCTAAAATCAAGCTTTGTTTACGGAACCGAATAATTCCATCTTTTCCTTAACAGTAGCTTTGATTGCTTCAGAACCGGGAGCTAACAGCTTACGAGGGTCGAAGCCTTTGCCTTCCAGGTCTTTGCCAGCTTCTACATATTCGCGGGTTGCTGCCTGGAATGCCAGCTGACATTCTGTGTTTACGTTGATCTTAGCTACGCCGAGAGAAATTGCTTTCTTGATCATATCAGCGGGGATACCTGTACCACCGTGCAGAACCAGAGGCATCTCTTCGCCAACTTCCTGTTCGATTGCTGCCAGAGTATCGAAGCTCAGACCAGCCCAGTTAGCAGGATATTTGCCGTGGATGTTACCGATACCAGCAGCCAGCATGTCAATACCCAAATCTGCGATCATCTTGCATTCCTTGGGATCTGCACATTCACCAGCGCCTACAACACCGTCTTCTTCTCCGCCGATGGAACCAACTTCTGCTTCCAGAGACAGACCCAGAACGTGACAAGCTGCAGCCAGTTCTTTTGTCTTTTCAACGTTTTCTTCAATCGGATAATGAGAACCGTCGAACATGATGGATGAGAAACCAGCGTTGATGCACTTCTTAGCGCCTTCGTATGAGCCGTGATCCAGATGAAGAGCTACGGGAACTGTAATACCCAGTTCATCGATCATTGCAGATACCATAGCTGCAACGGTCTTGAAACCACACATATATTTACCAGCACCTTCGGATACACCAAGGATAACGGGGGAATTTAATTCCTGAGCTGTCAGCAGGATGCTCTTTGTCCATTCAAGGTTGTTGATGTTGAACTGACCTACTGCATACTTGCCTGCTCTTGCCTTTTTTAACATTTCTGCTGCTGAAACTAACATTAAAATTTACCTCCAGATATTTTGTACAGGAAAACAGATGACTGCGCCCAGCTTTGTGTGAACGTAATCACAGATTGTAAATCCCGCTTTCCTTTTCATAATTACTAAATTATTATAACTTATTTATTATAAAATGGAAATAGTAATTTTTGCGTATTTTTTCCTGCAATAAATTTCTCTTTTTGTGCCATTTAACTTCTTTTATCTTCTTTTAACTGAATTTTCTCTTTTTCAGCCTCTTTTTCCCGTTTTACCGGCTTTTTCGTTTTCTTTGTCAAACTTCATTGTCAGCTGGATGCGCTTTCTCTTAATATCCACGCTCATGACCATGACATCTACGACATCGCCGACTTTTACGGCCTCTGAGGGGTGCTTGATATAGCGGCTGGTAATCTGGGAAATGTGCACCAGTCCATCCTGATGTACCCCGATATCAACAAAGGCGCCAAAATCAATGACATTGCGCACGGTTCCCTTCAGGATCATGCCTTCCTTTAAATCTTCCAGGGAAAGAACGTCGCTTCTCAGCACGGGAGCCGGCATATCTTCTCTGGGGTCTCTTGCGGGTTTTTCCAGTTCCTTTAAAATATCCTGAAGCGTGGGAACGCCGATTCCCAGCTGTTCTGCCAGTTCCTTTATATTTCTGACCTTTCGGGAAATTCCTCCAAATCCGGCGGGCGTCAGATTTTTCGTATCAATTCCGAGAATCTCTGCCAGCTTCTTTACTGCAGCATAGCTTTCAGGATGAACCGCTGTCGCATCCAGAGGATTGCTGCCGCCGTTGATACGCAAAAAGCCTGCGCACTGCTCATAGGCCTTCGGGCCGAGCTTCGGAACCTTTAAAAGCTGTTTGCGGTCTTCAAAACGACCGTTTTCTTCACGATACGTAACCACATTTTTCGCTACAACAGAGGAAATACCGGAAACATATTCAAGCAGAGATGCTGACGCAGTATTCAGATCCACACCGACACGGTTTACACAGTCCTCCACTACATTGCTCAGGGATTCTCCCAGTTTTTTCTGGTTCATATCATGCTGGTACTGGCCGACGCCGATGGAGCGGGGATCGATTTTTACCAGTTCTGCCAGCGGATCCTGCAGACGGCGGGCAATGGAGACCGCGCTCCTCTGTGCCACATCAAAATCGGGAAATTCCTTCGCAGCCAGCTTGCTTGCGGAATAAACCGAAGCGCCTGCTTCATTTACAATGACGTATTTAGCCGGGCAATGCGTCTTTTTCAGATAATCCGCAATGATCTGCTCCGATTCTCTGGAAGCAGTGCCATTTCCTACTGAAATCAGAGAAATATGATATTTCTCGATCAGTTTTGTCATGGATTCTTCCGCTTCCTTTACTTTTTTCTGAGGCGCCGTCGGATAGATCACCTTCGTATCCAGAACTTTTCCGGTTGAATCAATAACAGCCAGCTTGCAGCCGGTACGAAAAGCCGGATCCCAGCCCAGAACCGTGTGACCGGCAATCGGAGGCTGCATCAGCAGCTGTTCCAGATTACTGCCAAATACCTTCAGGGAGGAATCCTCCGCATGTTCTGTCAGAGCGCTGCGGATTTCACGTTCTACAGAAGGGGCGATCAGACGCTTGTAGCTGTCCTCCAGCATCTCCATCAGCGCCGGTGAAGTATTGGGATTATCCTTTAAAATGGTTTTATTTTTCAGATAGATCATGATCCGGCGGACAGGAGCTTCGATCTTTACGGTCAGAATCTTCAAACTCTCGCCACGATTCAAAGCCAGGATGCGGTGTACTGCCGCACGACGAATCTGCTCCTGGTATTCATAATACATTTTGAAAACGCCATCTGTATCTGCCGCAGCGTCCTTTACAGAAGAAATGAGAAGTCCCTCCTCCATCGTCTGCTGGCGGATAAATCTGCGGTAATCCGCATTGTCTGCCGTCATCTCCGCGAGAATATCCATCGCACCGGACAGAGCCTGCTGCGCATTTTCCACTTCTTTTTCCGCATCTACATATTCTTCGGCAGCCTGTAAAGCCGGTACGGAAAGACTTTCAGCCGCCAGCGCCTCCGCCAGAGGAAGAAGCCCCTTCTCTCTTGCGATCATCGCGCGGGTACGACGCTTCGGGCGGTAGGGACGATACAGATCCTCCAGCTCCACCTGTGTCATAACACCCTCTATCTGCGCACGCAGTTCATCCGTCAGCATGCCAAGACCTTCGATTGTAGAAATCACAGAAGCCTTTTTCTCCTCCAGATTGCGCAGATAAGTTAAGCGCTCATCCAGATTACGCAGCACCTCATCATTCAATCCCCCTGTCGCCTCTTTCCGGTAACGGGCAATAAACGGAATCGTATTGCCTGCATCTATCAGTTCCACCGTTGCATCCACCTGATGAATGCCGATCTTTAATTCATTTGCTATTGTCTGATTAATATTAATATTCATATATCACAATTCCTTCTTTTATTCCACTATTCAAATGCACTCCATTTGTTTTACTGTTTCTGAATGCAATTCATTATATCATGCTGTTTTCATTTTTTCCATACTAACCGGGACTTGCAATTCAAAGCTGTTTCCTGTATCATTTTGTTATTATTGTCAGGAAAATATATAAGATGATATATAAGATAATACCACGAATTGCTCCATTGCCGCGCAGTGTCTGCAATTCTGCAAGGAGACTGAATGAAAATGAACGATACTGCCTATATTAAACTAATTGAAGAAATTTCACTGAATGCATGGCCTTCTCACAAAATAGAGCTTTATGACGGATGGCTGATCCGTTTTTCCCATAATTATACCCACCGAACCAACAGTGTAACGCAGGTTGGTTCCTCTTTAATTCCGATAGAAGAAAAAATCGCATACTGTGAGAAAATCTATGAAAATTATCATACCCCATCCATTTTCAAGATCAGCCCGCTGATCGACCCCGGTTTTGATAAGCTTTTAGCAGAACGCGGATATGAGATCCAGCACACCACAGAAACCATGACTATGGATTTCTCTGATTTCTGCCCGCTGGAACCAATCGGAGCAGAATATGAATACTACGGAAGGAACTCCGGACTTCCCTCCTTTGTAGCATACCAGGACGATGTCATTGTCCAGCTAAGAGACCGGATCACCGACGACTGGATTCACTCCCTGTTCCGTTTAAACGGAACCACGCATCCAACCCTGCGCCGCATCGTCCCCTCCATGTTCAAAGCCATTCCAAAAGAAACCATTGTAGCAAGCATTGAAATCGACGGACGCATGGTTGCATCCGGCCTCGGAATCATGGACCGCGGGCACGTAGGCCTCTATGCCATATACGTAGACGCCAGCTGCCGCCACAAAAACTTCGGCCGCGCCATCTGCAGCACCATCCTAACCGAAGCCAAAAAGAAAAACGCAACCAAAGCCTATCTGCAGGTCGTAGAAGGAAACACCTACGCCAAACACCTGTACCAAACCCTGGGATTCCAGGATCTGTACACCTACTGGTTCCGGGTAAAAGAACTGCATTAAATCCAAACCCATTAACTGACTGCATTACACCCAAGCACGCTGACACCATTACACCAAACCACGCTGACACCATAAAAACCAACCTCCAAAACCACCTCTAACAATTTACGCCCCCACTCCCATGGCAGTTTTTGCGGCCATGACAGGGGATTAAGCGAAAACCAGCATCAGCCCATCATATAGGTCCTCCAAGGCGTATTGGCCATGCCACCCTAGCCTGGGAGGACCTATATGATGGGCTGATGCGTCCCCTAAAAAACACCCCCTGTCCTCACCCAAAAAACCGCCTACTCCACACTTTTAAGTGATTCCACCATATTTATGTTTCGCAGTTTATAGTACATGCTTAAATTTACCAGTACTGCAAATGCTGCGGTGAAGAGGATGCTGTAGAGATAGCTGGCGGGACTGATGTTTCGGCCGAACATGATCATGTCTACTTCCAGAGTGAGGATCATGTATCGGTGGAGCCATGTTCCCATAAAAATTCCTGCTATAATGCCAAAAATGGTTAGAAATACATTTTCCCGGTAAACATACAGGGCAACTTCCATGTCGTAAAAGCCGAGTACTTTTAAGGAGGCAAGCTCACGGCGCCGTTCTGATATATTGATGTTGTTCAGATTGTACAATACAACAAATACCAGCAGGCCGGCGGAGATGACCAGTACCCAGACTACGAGGTTAAGTGCGTTCATCATATCGTCAACAGTTGCCTGCAGCTCGTCTACCAGCGAAACCGAAGTGACCGGCTCCTGATTCAGGAGATATTCTGCCAGCTGCCGTTCTCTTTTATCATCGGTTCCTTTGGCAAATTTCAGGAACAGTTCATTGTACTCCGGTTCTTCTCCGTAAAGCTGTTTGTACAGCCCCGGGGTCAGATAAATATAATGATGCAGATAATTTTCAGCTACTGCGGTGATTTTTACCGTTTTCTGCTTTGTGTCGCTTAACTTCAGCGTAATCGTATCACCGGCTTTGACTCCCAGTATATTGGAAAGCTTCTCCGTTATGATAACGCCTTCATCCGAAAGCTCATATGCTTCCTTTGTTGTGCGGTCATGGAGATCCAGATAAGCTTTTACCTGCTCCACATCCTGTACCACATAAAGATAGACGGTCTTTTCTGCAGCCGCTGCCGAAGCGTCGACGGAAGCGTTCCGCGCCAGCATACTGCTTTCAATCTCAGGCTGTTCTCTGCTGATTCGTTCTGCAAATGCCTGCTGCTCTGTTAACGGGATTTTTTCGTCCAGACCGCAGGAGCCGGAATACATCCAGATATTTTTATACTGGTTATTTACGATCTCAGCGATCGAATCATGAAGCCCGAAGCTGACCAGCAGAAGCGACATACAGCCGCCAATTCCGAAAACAGTCATGAAAAAACGCTTTTTGTAGCGAAGCAGATTTCGAATTGTGGACTTCATACTGAAATTCAGCCGCTTCCAGATAAAAGGAAGCCGCTCAAATATTACCCGTTTGCCCTGTTTTGGCGAGGGCGGCCGCATCAGGGAAGCCGGAGTGGATAAAAGCTCCTTATAGCAGGCCGCAAATGCAGCGCCTACCGTGCAAAGCACAGCCAGCCCGATCGAACCCAGGCACAGGTCCATATGAAGCGGCATCAGCATATACGGAACGTTGCTGTAAAGCATACCGTAGGCCGTCATAATGACAAACGGCAGCAGCCTGGAACCTGCAAGCACCCCGAAAATACCGCCTGTAAGCGTAGCGCTCAGCGCATACAGAATGTATTTGGAAGCAATCGACAATTTGCCATATCCCAGCGCCTTCATGGTACCGATCAGAGTCCGCTCTTCTTCAATCATCCGGGTCATGGTGGTCAGACTGACCAGAGCTGCCACCAGAAAGAAAATTGCCGGAAATACTTTTCCGATAGCGCCGATTCGCTCTGCGTCCATACCATATTCCACACTGGTCTGAACACTGTCCCGATCCAGAACATACCATTTTGCTTTTTCAAGCTTTGCAAGCTCTGCCTCTCCGTCCGCGATCTTTGCCTCGGCGTCTTTCAGTTTCGGTTTTGCTTTCTTTTCTTCTTTCCGGTATTTTTCCCAGCCGTCATCCAGCTCGCTGCGGGCATCCGCAAGCTTCTTTTTCGCTTTTTTTAAATCCTTTTTCGCATCTGCAAGCTCTTTTTCAGAGGCTTTCAGCTCTTTAAGTCCCGACTGATAGGCTTTTTCACCTTTTTCCAGCTTCTGCCCGGCCTCCGAAAGCTGTTTTTTTGATTCGGAAATGGTTTTTTCACCTGCTGCAAGCTGCTTTTCACCTGTTTTCAGTTCCTTTTCCTTTTCAGTCAAAGTCTTTTGACCGGACTCGATTTCCTTTTCAGCCGCTGAAACAGCAGCATATCCGGATTTGATCTGCTTCTGTGCCTGAACCAGCTTTGCCTTCTGCGCCTTCAGCTCTTTCTCCTTCTCATTCAGCTGCTTTTTCCCGGCTTCAAGCTGTTTTCTGCCGGATGAAAGCTTTGCCGCTGTCTGATCCAGTGTTTTTTTTGAGGAAGCCAGTTCCGCTGCCGAAGCGTCATACTGTGCCTGCTTTTCCTGCAGCAGCTGTTTCTGCTGCGCAAGCTTTTCGCTGCCCTCTGTCCACTGTGCATAAAGGCGCTGATACACAGCGCTGTCTTCTCCTGATGTTTCTTTCACCTGTTCGGCCTGCGCATACAGCTCATCCAGCTGCGCCTGCGCCTCTGTGATCTGCTGCTGTGCCGCATCCAGCTGCTTTTTCGCTTCCGCTAACTGTGAAGCCCCTTCCTCGTAGCGTTTCAAACCGGCCTGATAAGCCGCCTCTCCTGCTTCCAGCTCTTTTTCCTTCTCAGAAAGCTCTTTTTTTGCCGCGGAAATCTGTGAGGCGCCCTTTTCACAGGCAGCAAGCCCCTCCGCCACCTGTACCGAGTTTTGATCCAGCTGCTTTTTCTGCTCCTTCAGCTGCTTTTTCCCGGCTGAGAGATCTTTCTTTGCAGCCTCCAGCTGCTTTCTTCCGGTCAAAAGCTGTTTCCGGCTTTCGGCAGCCTTTTTTTCCGCCTCTGCCAGCTTCTTTTTTCCGGCCTGATATTCTGCCCGGCCGTCGTCCAGCTGTGCACGGGAATCCGCCAGCTTCTTCTCTCCCTTCTGATATGCAAAAACACCATCCTGATATTTTTTCATACCATCCTGATACGAAACCCGGCCTTCCTCATACTCCGCTTCGCCGTCCGTCAGCTTTTTTTCAGCATCCGCAAGCTCCTTTTTCGCGCTGCTTACGTCTTTCCCTGCATCATCAAGCTCTTTTTCTGCCTCATTATAAACCTGCGCATAGCGAATCTCACAGCGTCCATCTGCGATCTCCTCGAGCCGGTCTGTTACCAGCTCCACCGCATCATCATATTCCTGTGAAAAGGTATTCAGCGCCTTCGTCTGCTCCACCCGTGCATAGATCACATTGTAATAATCCTGATCAAATGCCTCCGGCAGAACTACCATAAACGCATCCAGCGAGCCGTCGCCAATCGATGCCGCGCCCCTGCTCCAGGAAAGATACCAGGACCAGGTGCCGCTGCCCACGATCGTATAGGTATCCGTCACCATATTTTCCGGACTTTTCCCATTTTCATCCGTTAAAGTAACCGTATCTCCAAGCTGATATCCCTGCTTTAACATAAAACCGGCATCCATAAAACATTCATCCGAACGTTCAGGCATCCGCCCTTCTTCCAGGGTCATCCGGTTCATCGACTCGCACGCCGACAGCACGTTCATAACCGGCTGCGCATCCCTGCAGATTGCAAATAACTCTGCCGAATACGTGCCCTCCGCACCGGAAATTCCAGAAACCTCATCGACTGCTTTCAGATCCTCCTCCGTCAGCCCCAGCGTTCCAAGTACGCGCACATCCATAAAATCCGTCTCATCATAATACCGATCTGCCGAGGACGTCATATCCGGCTCTGCGGAACGCACACCTGCATAAAAAGCAGTTCCCAATGCCACAATAAATAAAAGAGAAAGATATCTCCCCCTGCTTTTTCTGATTTCCCGAAATAAATCTGTCCATTGCGCTTTTTTCATATTACGTTCACTGCCATTCTGTTAGTTGTAAGTTGAGGGTTATTGTAATTTGGGAGTTATTTCTGCTCCTGAATCTGTTTTTTTCTATTTGGAATAGCTTGTCAGATTTCGGTAATCAAGCAGCTGAAAAAGCTGTTCTTCCGTCAAAATCCCCTGTTCCAGCACCAGCTTTTTCAGCTGTTCCATGTCGCCGCCACTGTCCCTTGCAAGCGCGGCAGCCTTATCGTAACCGATCACCGGCACCAGCGCCGTTACTAACACCGGAGAATGTTCCAGATGCTTTCTGCAGTTTTGAGGATTCACGACCAGGGTACGAATTGCCTTTTCCCGGAAGATCCGTATTCCATTGATCAGAAGCTGCAGTGATTCCAGAAGCCTGTCCGCAATCAGAGGCAAAAATGCGTTTAATTCCAGCTGGCCGCTCGCTGCGCTGAAAGTAATTGCCGTATCATTTGCCATAACCTGAATTGCAGCCTGAGTTACCATTTCCGGAATAACGGGATTTATCTTTCCGGGCATAATGGTAGATCCCTGTTGTACGGGAGCGAGAGTGATCTCAGCCAGACCGCCGCCGGGTCCCATGTTCATCAGACGAAGGTCATTTGATATCTTCATCAGATTCACTGCCACTGCCTTTAAAAGTCCGGAAACCTCCGTAAATACATCGTTATTCTGTGTTAAATCCATCGGATATTCGGCAATCGCCAGTCCGAAGCCGGTTAAATCACGTAAATATTCCATCACACGGAAGGTATATTTTTTCCGCGAATTGCTTCCGGTTCCAACCGCGGTTCCTCCCAGATTTAACTGACGCAGCCGTTCCTCTACCTTATAAATTCTCCATCTGTCGCGGGCAATCGCCTGTGCATAAGCGCCAAATTCCTGCCCTGCTGTGATCGGAAGGGCATCCATCAGCTCCGTTCTTCCCAGCTTCAGAACCTGATCATAGGTATTCTCCTTGCGCTGCAGTTCCTCCTGGAGTGCGGAAAGCTCATCCGCCAGCCGGCGCACCAGCCCGATTGCAGCGATCCGCAGAGCCGACGGATATACATCGTTCGTTGATTGAGAGCGGTTGACGTCATCAAGAGGACTGATGATCTCATACTCTCCCGGCTTATGTCCCGTCAGAACCAGCGCCAGATTCGCAATCACCTCATTTACATTCATATTGGTCGAGGTTCCCGCTCCTCCCTGCAGATGATTTGTAATAAATGCAGAGTAATCCTGACTGGCAAGCAGACTGTCGCAGGCCATAACAATGGCATCTGCTTTCTTTTTATCCATCTCCTTCAAATCACGATGAGACATTGCCGCCGCTTTTTTGATCTTTATCATCGCTGTCAGAAGCTCAGGATTCACTCCTCTGTCATCCAGCGTAAAATTCTCAGCTGCGCGGGCGGTATTGATTCCATATAAAACATCCTCGGGAAGCATCTTGCTTCCCAGTTTATCCTGCTCCATCCGCCAGCCTGTTTCCTGCCCAATTCCATTTTCCGTATTCATTTCAGACGCATCCCCCGTTTTTCCCAATATAGACTTTTATCTGTGCCTGCTGTTTGGAACCTTTCCAAACTATTTCAATCTTCGTCATCCAGATACATGGCAATGGCAGGGAACGGTTCAAGACTCCGTTTTAAAATCCCCTGCATATACGCAATCAGAATTCCGTAATTTGTAATCGGCACGTTCTGTCTTGACGCCATTCGGATTCTGTATTTCATTTCTTTTTCATTCAGAGTACAGCCGCCGCAGTGTACGATCAGACTGTACTGTTCCAGATCTTCCGGAAATGTTCCGCCGCTGGTAAATTCAAATTCCAGCTGTTTGCCGGTATTCTGGCGGATCCAGCGGGGAATCTTCACGGTTCCGATGTCGTCGCACTGTCTGTGATGGGTGCATCCTTCTGAAATCAGGACTTTATCTCCATCCTTCAGCCGCTCCATCGCCTTTACACCCTTTACCAGTTCTTCCAGACTTCCTTTATGGCGGGCAAATAAAATAGAAAATGAGGTCATCTGCACATCCTTCGGCGTATCTGCTGAAACCTTTGCAAATACCTGTGAGTCGGTAATCACAAGTCTCGGTTTTCGATTCAGGCTGTCGAGAGTCTCCCTCAGCTCATACTCTTTTGTCATAACTGCCATCGCATCGGCTTCCAGAATATCGCGGATTGTCTGCTGCTGCGGAAGAATCAAACGTCCCTTGGGAGCAGCCTTATCAATCGGAATTACCAGCACAACCAGATCCGAAGGAGAAAGAAGATCCCCTACGAGCTGGAATTTTTCATCCTCAGGAGCCATCTGTGCGATCATTTCCTTCAGTTCCTGAATATGCTCCCCTGTCACCGCGCTGACATAGATATCGGTCGGAACCCTGGGACCGGCCTTTACAGCCGCCAGACGTTCCTCAGACATCAGATCGATCTTATTGTAAACAACCAGATACGGCGTCTTTTTATCCTTAAATTTCTCAATCAGTTCAAGCTCCAGATCACCGAGTCCTTCCGTTCCGTCTACGATCAGAAGCGCCAGATCTGACTTGTTCAGCACCTGCAGCGAACGGCGCATCCTCTCATGTCCCAGCTCGCCCTCATCATCCAGACCGGGAGTATCAAAAATCTTCACAGGCCCCAGAGGCAGAAGCTCCATCGCTTTTGCCACAGGATCTGTCGTGGTTCCCTTTACATCCGAAACGATTGCAACATCCTGACCTGTCACCGCATTAATGATGCTCGATTTTCCCGCATTCCGTCTTCCGAAAATCCCAATATGTACTCTGTTACCGCTCGGTGTTTCATTTAATCCGCTCATATTTGCCTCCTCGCTTTGCCGTCCGGGCCGTAAATGGCGCTATAAGCAATAACGCCAAACGAACTCATCCGGTTCAGGTTGTATTTTGAAAATTTTAAACAATAGTTATCAGATATTTTATCATTCCTGTGTACGAAATGCAAGAAAAAGGACAGGCCTTTACGGAAAATCACCGGATAACCGATGAGCTTTCGTAAAGGCCGCCTTTATAACAATGAAAAAGGGAGGAGGGCTGCAAATTGCCCATTATGAAAAAAAATCTAGTTTTTCAATATTCCTTCTAATAAACATATTCAATTAAATTCGAATCACTGACTTCGATTCGTTCTATGCCTATATCATACCTTGTAAATATGTTGAAAGTGTGTTTTCGATGTAAAAGTTCTTTAAATAAGTTTTGAACAAGTTGTGAACATGGGCGTTTTGAGGTAGGGACAGGGGTGAGTCCAGGGGACGCCGGAGGCGCAGGTTCATATCCTTTGGCGACCTGCCCCTGCGGGCCGAATGGTCGCTTACAGGATATGAACCTGCGCCTCCGGCTGGGTTTTGTGAATTTTCCCTGTCTATGCCTCGAAAACTGCATGTGGGAGAGGAGGGAGTTTTGGTTTGTACGTTTTTCAACATTCGGTTTTCAATATGCATGCTGTGGTTTGTGATTTGCGGTTGTTATTTTTTATCTTGTTGTGTGGTAATTGCAACCGACTTTGGGGTGGTTTTTTTGTATACTTTTGTTGTGAGTTATGAGATTTGTCCTGATGGGTGTCTTGTTTCTTTCTGAGTTGTAATATACAGCAATGGGGCGGCGGATTGTGCTGTTCGGGGCTGTTTTGTTTTATATTTTTATTGCTTTTTTAAGCGGAGAGGGAGGTTTTTTATGTTTTGTTTTCAGTGTGAACAGACTGCTGGATGTTCTGCTTGTACTAAGGCTGCGGGGGTTTGCGGCAAGACGGCGGATGTTGCTTTTTTGCAGGATAAGCTGACCGGGGCTTTGATCGGGCTGGCTCGTTGTACGGATGGGGATAAGTCCGATAAGATGCCTGCTCCTGATGCGAAGACGGCTCGCTTGATGATGGAGGGGCTTTTTGCGACTCTTACGAATGTAAATTTTGATGCGGATGCGCTGAATCGTCTTTATGATGAGGTTCAGGCAGAGAAAAACAGACTGATGGAAGCCTGCAAAGACTGTGCGGATCCCTGCGGCAGACGGGATGATTATAATATGGATGAACTGTGGAATGCGCAGGAGGATATCCGTTCCCTGAAATCTTTGATTTTATTTGGTCTGCGCGGTGTGGCTGCCTACGCTTACCATGCTATGATCCTGGGTTATACAAGCGATGATGTAATCAATGGAATCTGCAGAGGAATGTTCCTTATCGGAGAGGATCTGACCATGGAACAGCTCCTTCCTGAGGTGCTGGAGGTCGGCAGGATCAATCTGGTCTGCATGGAGCTTTTAGACCGTGCAAATACTGCCGTTTACGGTACTCCTGCTCCTGCTTCTGTTGGAATGAAGGTAGAAAAAGGACCTTTTATCGTAATTACAGGCCACGATCTGCATGATCTGCAAATGCTGCTGGAACAGACAGAAGGCAAGGGCATCAATGTCTATACACATGGCGAAATGCTGCCTGCACATGCTTATCCCAGGCTGAATCAGTATGCGCATCTGAAAGGAAATTACGGCAGCGCATGGCAGAACCAGCGCAGTGAATTTGATCATCTGCCCGCGCCCATCTTATATACGACCAACTGCCTGATGCCGCCGAAGGAAAGCTATGCGGATCGCTTGTTTACTACAGGTGCCGTTGCTTATCCTGAAATGGTATTTATCGGTGAAGATGCACAGGGAAATAAGGATTTCACTCCCGTCATTGAAAAAGCGCTTGCACTTGGCGGATTTTCGGAGGATAAACAGTTTACCGGCATGAACGGAGGAACACAGATGACCACCGGATTCGGTCACCAGACCGTGCTTTCAGTTGCTGACAAGGTTATCGATGCGGTAAAAGCAGGAGCTTTAAAACACATTTTCCTCGTAGGCGGCTGTGACGGTATCCGTAATTCCCGTTCCTACTATACAGATTTTGTAAAGCAGACCCCTGATAATACTGCGGTTCTGACTCTTGCCTGCGGCAAATACCGATTCAACGATCTCGATCTGGGAACGATCGGAGGCCTCCCCCGTCTGATGGATATGGGACAGTGCAACGATGCCTACAGCGCAATCCGCGTAGCAGTCGCACTGGCAGAAGCATTTGGCTGCGGTGTCAACGACCTGCCACTGACGCTGGTTCTCTCCTGGTATGAACAGAAGGCCGTTTCCATCCTGTTAACATTACTGCATCTTGGAATTAAAAATATCTATCTCGGACCGACGCTGCCGGCGTTCGTATCACCTGCAGTCCTGAATTTCCTGGTAGAAAATTATGCAGTCACACCAGTTAGTACCCCCGAAGAAGATCTGAAGAAAATCCTTGGATAATCCCTGGATAATACTGCTGGATATACCGCGGTAAACGTATGCTCTTCCAGCTTTCAAATGTAATATAATCTGGCATCAGGCAAGCGCCGGAGTCTGTAAAAATTGCAGACTCCGGCGCTTTTTTCATAAAGTTCATTATCTCAACAAACCAAGGGAAACTGATTGTTTTAATCACTCATACAATTTGGAAAAAGCTTATCAGAACCTTATGAAAATTCTGTGAAAATTTCTTTTCACCTGTATAGTATACCATTACCTGTTTTGAAGAAACAAGTTTGCTTAATCCTGATTCTGACCAGTTGCTTACCAGTTACTCTTTCATTTTAACCGGTTATTCTCACAATAAGACAAATCTGTGAAATTGCGGCTTTCCTTCTATGGTAATCAATACTTTTAACAACTTATAAATTACCGGTTACTCGTATTTTCCAAATTATTTTTTACCTGATATTCCCAATTGATTGTTTTTTACCTGAAAAATGATTATAATGGTTTAATTCAATATTCAATACTTGTAGAGGATTTGCTATGCCCCAAACTTATGAAAACCATAGAAGTTTTTTTCAAAAATACCGGATCCGGTTTATTGCTGATACGGTTCAAAATAAAAGACTGCAGTATAACACGATCAGCTCTGGTATCATTTCCAGCGCCAGACACATTATATGCAAAGAAATTCCAAACGTATTTCTGGAAGAAGGAGTTCTTTCCTTTCAAGCCTGGAAAGAAAGTTTTTCTTTCAGCGACGGATTGACATCCAATGCAATTTGTGTTTATTTTGTCAACAATATCAACAACGAAAAGCTCGAATTTTTCAAACATCTTTTAACAGAATATAAATTTTATAAACTGATTCTCGTACTTTGCGGTGCAGATGCCGATATCTGTATCCGTCTGATCAATGAATCGATTCCTGTGACTTATGTAGTTAAATCCTGCTCTGTCTTATCTGAACTCAAGCATGGAATCCTGATTGCTTTAGCTGAACTCAACTATTCCCTGGGCAATACCGCATCCCATGTGATCGCCTATCAATCTGACAAGGCCAAGGGAAACGGCTGCACTCTGGAATGCCGCATAGACAGCAGCAATCAGATTGTAAGAGCTTCTCTCAGGGAAATTCTGGAAAACAGTAAATGCTGGAATTCTACCTTTATTCAGGTGAATAAAAGTACTTTGATCAATATGGATTATATTCTGAATATCGAACCTTCCTTCAATGAGGTACATATGGTCTGCTCCTACGACAATGAAGGAAGCAGCAGTTTTCATATCGGACGGACTTATATGAAAAATGTTCGGAAGATGTATGAGGAAATGCTTGGGGCGAGGACATCCTTTCACAAATAGCTGTGAATTTCCGCATCCGATAAAGACAGGATTTTGCCTGTGTAAAAGAGCATCTATCGGACACATATAACGGACTAAAAAGGAGTAAAAAGGAG
>JAUNPP010000224.1 GCA_030536685.1 Lachnospiraceae bacterium | reverse complement strand
AGCGTCATTACATCATTGTCCGTCAGGTGTTCCGGCTCTTGCAGAAAACTTTCCAGCATACCGCCACGGGTGCAGAGCCGATGGGTTCTCATTACTCCACAGGAGCATATCCAACGTAACAATATCTTAAAAAACGATATTTACACCAAGGGATAAGCACGTCCTTTTTTAAGAGAAAAAATTTTTGTTTAGCTATAGATCTTTATTAGCTGGACTTCCGCAAGACTCGGAAACGGTGGTATGCGCGCCCAATCGGCTGTCCGGTAAGTATATGAATTTCATAGTATCACTTCATTAATGACATCTTTTACATGCAACATATCCAATGGATTCCAGATAATCGGCATCATCGCTGTAACCATAATTTTCAGGATTCATATCTCTTACGGATGCGCAAGTTGGCACATGGTATTTGTGAGTATTCGTGTTTGCAATGATTGTGTAGCCTTCAAATGGCGATGAGGAGATGTCGACAGAAGCAGGAGCAGTGGTTGTGTCCTGCACAGCAGTTGACTCAGCCCCAGCAGTTGACTCAGAAACAGAAACTACCTTGGTTTGAATCACTCCATTTACAATCCAGGCACCATTTGCATCAACAAAATAATTGTCAGGCGTGGCGGTATTCATCAGGCAATATCCGTTAGCATCAAAGAAATAATTTTCTGCAATGCCATCTCCATTACCATCAATCCATAGCCAGGTATTTACTGGGTAGCTTCCATCATCATTCCGAAACCACCAGCCTGTGGCATCACTTTGCCAACTGCCAGCCAATGAAGACATGCTCATGGTTACGGATAACAGAGCAGATGCAAATAATAATTTCATTTTTTTCATAACTTATAATCCTCCTTTAAAGCCTGCGGCTATTTTAATCTCACATCGCTTTTTCTATATCATCAGCATATTCTTTGATTTCATTCGCGTCATAAAATCTATATGTGGATTGTACATAATCCGTGAACAAAAATCAACAAAATATTCACGATAAGTGAATCGCAATCAGTTATGAATCGTGTATATTGTGAACGTGCACAAAAGTAGCCAGCCTTCTGGTGCTTTTAGAAGTGCTGGCTGTTATCGGCATATCTTTTGTACTCTGAAATTCCATGGCAGATGGTCTTCCGGACATTCCGGATGCTGCAAAAATGTGGTTTTCGGAGTGCCGCTCAGGATATACTGGTTATATTTTCTCGGATTCAAACGGTTACTTTTGCTGTTTCAATCAGGGGATAGATACCGCCGCCATCACGCAAATTCCCGCAATGAAAAATGCGGTCAAAATCCGGAATCGAGAGAAGCTGTATAATTTCGTGGGATTGTCTAAATCATATCGGATGGATACCGTTCCTCCTACCTCAGAGCTCATAGGAACCTGCACTCTGTTTTCGGAAGTATAGCGTTTTCCATTTACGGTATATGCCACTTGAGCCCACTTGGAATTTCGCACTTTGGCGGTTGAGCCTCCAATCTGAAGTCTATGCTAAGTCCATTTTTTCATAAAACGCGATAGAAATTTTTGCGGATACCGCAAAAATCAGCAAGCTGATTAGGAAAATTCCGCCATATAAAATATCCGGCGGAAGCGCATTCAAAAGAGAAATGCGGAAGCCCTGATTCATTTTTAACAGCTGCGGCAAAATAAATGGAGATGCCATAATGATTATCATAAAAATAAATTTTGTTTTCTCATATCCGAATTTATACTGGACAGGCAGATATAAACTTAAAGATACCGAGATTACAAAGAATATTCGTGTGGGCATTCCGAACTGCAGCGTTCCGAGTTCGGGAAATACCAATGTTTCAATGAAAAAAATAACACAGCATGCCGCATAAATTATCAGGCAAAACATATATTTGGACAGCACCAGCAGCTTCCGCGGACAGGGGCTTGCACATAACAATTCAGACGCTCTCGGATATTGGTTTTCCTTTTGCAGCACATACTGCAATAACGTGAAAAATGAAAATATCACGGAAAGACAGAAACTCATAGGACCGGGGATTTCCGGCACACGCCAAAGCAGAAAAGGGGGAAGGAGTATACCGATAACAAGCAGCAATTGTACCTGTTTTTTTACAAGCAGAAAATCTTTTTTTACCAGATGAAACAGCATTACTTTTTCTCTCCTTCCATGTTCGCAAGCATGATATCTTCAATCGTCGGCCGTTCCATTATGATATCCGGAATATGCATTTTGACCTCATCAATCCGTGTTGTAATACCGGTAAAACCAAATGCGGTTGAAGTGATATTTTTGAATAGTTTTTGTGTTTCCGGAGTCAGATTTTTCGTATCTCCTTTTACAATCCGGTAATGCTCAAGCAGAGAGTCTTTCTCTTCCTGGAAAATGATATGGCCCTGCTTCATCATAATAACCGTATCCGCGATTTTGTCTAAATCGGATGTGATATGCGTCGAAAAGAGAACGCCCTTTCCGCCAGCGTTCATATAATCGGACAGAATCGACAGGAGCTGGCTGCGAATGACCGGGTCCAATCCGCTGGTTGGCTCGTCCATGATCAAGAGCTCTGCTTTATGGGAGA
Source organism: Lachnospiraceae bacterium (assembly GCA_030536685.1). GTDB lineage: Bacteria > Bacillota > Clostridia > Lachnospirales > Lachnospiraceae > TWA4. The sequence continues at coordinate 271 of JAUNPP010000224.1, read as the reverse complement.
GCGCTAATGCTAACGCATATTTCATTTTCATGCCCTTAGAAAGAGTTTGGATTTGCTGTTTGGGGTTTAAGGAAAATCGTTCCATATAATGTTTGAAATCAGCTTCGCACCAGGACGTATAAGCCGGTGCAAGCACGCTTTTCATTTCGGCCAGTGTCAGCTCATCGTAAAAGCAGCCGCCGTCAAGCACAACACCTATGCGGTTTTTGATTTCTTTCTGATGGGTCTGCATGTCTAACCCGAAGAACTGCACATTGCCGTCAATACGGCC
>JAUNPP010000223.1 GCA_030536685.1 Lachnospiraceae bacterium | reverse complement strand
GAGAGTTTAGTTCCGCTGCGTTCGATCTGAGCGAGAGCGCGTCCCCGAACAGGATTGTACTGTAATGGAGCCTTCACACATTTACTCAATAGAGCACAATTAAACTCATGCGTTTACCATTCTTCTTTTTACTTCTTTTTTACTTCCTTCCATACCGCTTCCGCTACTGCTACTGCAACCCGGTTAACCGGCAGATGAGGAATCGTGTCTTCCGGCTTAAAGACTTTTAGCTTTACCGGAGCTGTTTTTGCATGGTACTCATTCTTAGGAATCAATGTTCCATCCTGCAGATACCAGAACCACATAGTATCAATCCTGAGACGCAGGTTCCAGCCTCTAAGTTCATGATTTTCCCAGCTGAAGCGGCATTTCGCAAAATGTTCTGTTTCGTCATTCGGAGTTTTTGTCTTTTTCATATACTCAAAAGCACCGCTGCGCAGGGTAATCTCCTTAAACTCCTGACCATCCTCTGCATCTTCAGAGCACCAGGAAAGATTGCTTTTTGCCTTTCCGCTGTGATACTTAAATTCATACTTCAGATTTCTGCGGCAGGCATCATAACAGTCTTTTTGCTCTTTTGCACCCTTTGCTTCAATCTCATGGATTACATTCAGTATATACTCTGCAGACTGTTTTCTTTTCTCCTCAAGGATCTGACGAATCTCCGTGTAATCAATCGAAGGTACGACATATATGCTCGATTTAAGTTTTTTAACCTGAGCGACTACCCGTTTTCTTTCATCAACCAGTTTTTTAATCTTCTTTCCGGTTAACTTATTCAAAGCTTTTACCACAAACTGTTTACGTTTTAATCTGGCAAGACGTTCACGATCCGCATCAATCTCATCTGTAATTACAGAGTTTTTGGTCAGGATACGCTCCGAAAGCCCGAAGGTGTTCAAAACATTGCTGACCTTATCGCCATTTCTGCGGCCCACAAAGAAGTTCTTTTCAAATAATATAGAAAAACAGCACGCATGGAAGGAATTTGTAAAAATATATTCCGCATGCTGGATATAACCCAGCCATTCTTCTATACCGACGTCATAACGTGAAATTACTTTAACGCCACCAAGCTCCTGGCTTTCACTTCTGTTAACAGGACTGTCGGAAAGCTCTACAATCTGCAGATTATGCATCCTGGCATATCGAATCGCATGTCTGACCGTATCGGTAGCCTTTTCCATTACATAATACAGAAGAATATAGTTTTCCTCCTGAGGTTTTACTGCCAGCTTCTCATAAAATGATTTTTCATGCAGAAGTACAGGATCCAAAACCAGCTCCGCATGCTTATCGGAATGTTCTTCAATATATTCCTTCAGACTCTTCTCACGTACAGCCACGTAATCAATATCATTGACATAACGGAAAAACTTATCATGTTCATCCTGCTCCGTAGCCCAATGTACGCCCCTGCTTGCCGCATAGGAAACTTTCCATTTATTCTCCATACAATGACTGCCCAGAAAATAGCCTCTGTCCATACCATAATCCGGAGCATTCTTCCAGATAACATCTGTAACACACATATATATATCACAGTCAGGGTCATACACTTCCAGCAAATCAGAATTATAAACCTTTTCTGTTTTTATATAATTCTCATCAATAAATTTCTGGAACTTATCATATCGCACTTCACGATCTGCATAAAGAACCGACCACTGGTCAATACGTTGCTGAGCCAGTTTCAGTTTGTATTCTTTCAACTCCAGTTCTTCTTCCGTATTCTCCGGCAAACTGAGATATTTTTGATATTTTCCTTCAAAATATTCTAAAGGATGTCTTAAATTATAATTATCATAATAGATTGGCTGGTAATTAATTACCGTACTATCTATTCCGTTTTTAATCAGAAATTGCTGAAACGCATACGTATGCAGTGGGCAGGCAAAATTCAGCCCTTTTGAATACATATTAATCGATATAATTCCTATCTTCACCTGTCTACCTCTCTTTTAACATTTATTCAAAAAGTGTATTATTTTAATTGTATCATAAACAGGATTCAAAAGATATATCCAAAAGTTGTAAAAAGATGATGTTTATTGTTATTTTCTTCCAATAACACCTGATTTTTTCAAACGGCTTCTCAGCACAGGGCCGATTATACAAGCTGCTGCCATTTTAGCCAGATCTCCCGGAATAAACGGAATTACACCGGCTGCCAGAGCTGCCGAAAAACTCATTCCCAGGCTATATCCCATCCACGCTGTTCCAAAAATATAATTTACAATAGAGCCAACTGCCATACCTGCGAAATGTAGATACTGTTTTGAAGTTTTTTCAATCACATATCCACTGATGATCGTCATAAAGATCATACCGATCAGATAACCGCCGGAAGGTCCTACAACCTTTGCAAAGCCTGAGCCAAAACCGGAAAATACCGGCATTCCCGCCAGTCCAACCAGCAGATAGACCAGATAACTCACAGTCGCTCTCCTGAAACCTTCTACATAAATGATTACAAATAAAACCAGATTTGTTAAGCTGATATCCACCATACTGAATGGAATCGCCAGAGAAAACGGAGCCAGTACACAGAGAACTGCCGCCATTGCAGCAATCATTACCATTGAATTTACGGAACGGATGCCTTCCTTTTCCAGTGAACCGGTTGTTGTATGTTCTTTCATAATTCACAAATACCTCCTGTAATTTTTTCGCTCTTACTATACTCCAAAACAGAGTTTGACGCAATCGGAAATTTTCGCTTGTCATGAAATCTATGGTAAACGCAGGATTTTGATTGCGCTCTATTGAATAAATGTGTGAAGAATAAGCGTGTGAAGGCTCCATTACAGTACGATCCTGTTCGGGGACGCGCTCTCGCTCGGAT
>JAUNPP010000059.1 GCA_030536685.1 Lachnospiraceae bacterium | reverse complement strand
ATAACAAGTACATAGCAACCTATACTTATCCAGTGCAGAAATGCACATATTGGGCACTCTCATCTCGGCAATTGAATAACCGAGGATTCCCGCTTATTATCCTAAAAAATGAAAACCGCCCCAGTGCTACCAACACCAGAGCGGTTATGCATATCGGATATCGGTTATGTGATATACCAACTTGCGCAAAGTAATCATATCACATAGCTCTATTAAATGCACCCATTTTTTTGAGTTATGTGATTTTTTTATTTCAAGAAAGGAGTAAAATATGCGAAAAGCAGGAGAAGTAACTGTACGGAGGTTTCAGAAAAGAAACATGGATAAAAAATATCTGGCGGGGGCTGTACGGGGGCTGAGAGCCTGTTATTTCCGTAAATGGAAAAGACCGTGTTCTTAAAAACCCATCTGCATCTAGGTTTCTAAGGAACACGGTCTTCAAAGGAGATTTAAGAAATACAAAGGAGGATTTCCTGCAGATGTTTCACGCATAACATCATAATCAGGAAAACATAAGGTCCAGCAGAAATATCACGCACCACTCTGCTTTTCCTTACACGCACATTATATAATTACAGGATTCTAAAGTCAATATTCAAATTCCTTTTCATGTATTTGCATAATTTTCAGACATTATCGTTGCAGAATCCGCAAATTTCACCAGCTTACCTGAAAAACAGCTCTCCTATTTTCTTAAATCAAGTTTCAAAATATACATAATTTCACAAAAAACTGCTTTCAGAATTTCTTTTTTGTTCAAGAATGCCGATGGCATTCTTGCTGCGAACAGCTCGTTAGCTACGCTGACATAATAATTTTCCTAACGCAGTCTGGTTCCTTCATAGCGCTTTCTGGTTTTCAAAAAACGCTCCAGCCCATAATACATCTCTTCTACAGAGCCGCTTCCAACCTCATAGTCCATGGAAATTGCCAGAGATTCCAACATGGATTCCGTGACTTTCCCTTTCATCATTCCCAGAATTTCAAGCTTCTCACTACAGGAATGTGCTTCCAGAAAACGAAGCATAAGCTTCTGCGGAGTCTCATCCTCGGTTTCACAGATATCTCCTGAAGCCGCGCAGATATCAGCCGAAGCTGTGCAACTACCGGATGAAGCTGCACGCAGATCAGCTGAAGCCACACAAACATCCGCAGAAGCTGTATTAGCAGCCGCAGAAGCTGCACATTTCTCATAATTTCCTGCCTTGCTGATATCCTCGGCACTCCATATCATGAGTCTGTAGCTTTCTGTCAATTCCTGACACAGATATACCTTCCGGCCATCTGCTTTATTGATTGCATCACCTACGATCAGAAAACGGCTTTTCTCATCCGCGAAAAAGCAGTCTCCTTTTTTAAACTCATCTATCATATCCGTTCTCCACCACTCCTCCTGTTTTTTAATTATTTTTGCAATTTGTTGTTTCAGGTTCTTTTTTCAAAAGTTCATCTGGTGAAACTTTTATTCGTCAGTAAGACTTAAAAAAGCACAGAGATTCCCTCTTTTCCCTTTTGTATATCGATGAGAAAACAACAGCTGCGGATTGCAGCAGGTACAGACGTTGGTTACAGCAAGATGCTCCGGCCTGATGCCTGCCTCTTTGAGAATCAGCTCATTGGTCTTCCACAAATCCAGCTGATAGCGGCCTGCAGAATTTTTCCAAAGAATCTGTAAAATCTCATCCTGACCGAATACACTGCTGAATTCATCCGCTACTTCCGGACCGACCTCATAACAGTCCCTGCAGATGCTTGGCCCCACGCAGGCCAGAATATCTGCAGGATCACACCCGTAAACCTCCTGCATCCTGCGGACCGTAACACCGCCCATACGATTTACAGTTCCCCGCCAGCCTGAATGGGAAAGACCGATCACTCTTTTTACCGGATCAAGGAAATATAACGGCACGCAATCCGCAAAGGACGTAATCAGAACTGCTCCCGGAACATTCGTAATCAGGCCGTCTACATCCGTAAATGGCTTTTTTTCCGTCAAAGTACGGCCGTCAGACAACATATCCTTCGTAACGGTACGAATATTCACCGTATGCGTCTGATGCGTCATGACAGCCCGGTTCCAGTCACATCCGATTGCCTTGCAGAACCTGCGGAAATTCTCTTCTACATGTTCAAAATCATCGCCCAGAGTCATATTAAAATTCATGGTTGCAAACTGTCCGCTGCTGACGCCTCCCAAACGTGTGGAAAATCCATGATGGACCAGGCCGGTTTCCTGCAGAAGCGGAAAATAAAACCAGGGAATTTCTCCCTCCTGGTTTAAAACGATCGGGTTTTTATCATCTTTTTTAGTATAAACAATTTTTTCAGACATTATATTCCTCCAAAAGCATTCTTGATCAAAGTAACCTGATTTCCATCTACCGCAAGCACATCAAATCGCACCGGATGATCAAACAAAATTCCGTGCTGCTTCATATAAACAGCTGCACATTGACAGATTCTTCTCTGCTTCCATACCGTTACCGCCTCTGCTGCGCTGCCGAAGCTGCTGCCCGCACGATACTTTACTTCCAGAAAGACCAGATACGCTCCATCTCTGGCAATCAGATCAATTTCACCCAGGTGACAGTAATAATTATGCTCGATCACCCGGTATCCCAGCTCCTCCAGATAAATAACCGCCTGCTGTTCATAGCAGGCTCCTATGCTGCGCCGGTTATACTTTTTTCTTCCGCTTCCGGACTTCTTATTCTCTGCTTTCCAATCCAAAAACAGCTATTCCTCCACCTGTGCTACCTCAAAATGTGTAATAAAACTTCTGCGGTGGATCGGACAGGCTCCCAGTGTCTTCAGAGCTGCAATATGAGCTGCGCTGCCATAGCCTTTATTATCCGCAAATCCATAACCTGGATAAAGCGTATCATACTGCCGCATCATCCTGTCCCTGGTTACCTTCGCAATAATACTTGCCGCTCCGATGCTGTAGCACTTTGCATCTCCTTTGATCACAGCTTTCTGCGGCAGGGAAATTCCCGGAATGACCACCGCATCATTGATCAGCATTTCAGGAGCTGTTTCCAGCTGGCTGACAGCTTCTCTCATTGCCTCATAGGTCGCCTGCAAAATATTGATCTCATCAATTCTTCCCGGGGAAGCAATTCCGATACCAACTGCCTCCGCTTCGTCCATAATCTGATCGAACAGCTCTTCTCTTCTGGCAGCGCTCAGCTTTTTAGAGTCATTCACATAAAGCAGAGGACAATCCACCGGCATGATGACAGCTCCTGCTACTACAGGGCCCGCAAGCGGGCCTCTCCCGGCCTCATCAATCCCCGCAAACACTCTTCCTCCTGCAAGCTCCTGCTCAAATTGCTGTATGGCATGAATGCGATTTTTCTCCAATTCCAGCTTCTGCAGCTTTTTCTGACAGGAAACAGCAAAATTGCGCACTCCCTGTCTGCTGTCTGCAAAAAGGGCAGGCAGCTCATACTCCCACTCCTCCACAGGAAGAAGCCCGATCCGTATCTTAATATCCTTTAAAGATTCCATCTTTTTTCACGCTCCGTCTATTTTTCAAGAAGCAGTCCCATCTTTTTTAATGGTGTGATTCTAAAGAGAGCCCGCCCTACAATCCAGTCCTCCTGAATATTGCCTACAGAAGGATCTCTGCTGTCAGCACTGTCATTCCGGTTATCTCCCAGCACAAAATACTCATCATTCCCCAGAGTAACAGGCTCCGTCGCCCTCCCGGCTTCCAGCATCGGATCCTTGCCGTAATCCTCTTCCAGGAGCTTTCCATCTACATAGATATCATCATCTACTATCTGAATTGTTTCGCCTGGCAGACCGATGATCCGCTTGATATAAAATGTATTTTTTTCATTATGATAACGAAATACCACAATATCGAACCGGTCAGGGTCTGAAAAACGATAACTTACTTTATCTACCACAAGATTATCGCCATTCTGCAGTGTGTTATTCATAGAATTACCATCTACAATGGTTCTCTGCGCAATAAATGTTACAATGAACATAGATGCGGCAACTACAATAATCGCATAAATAATCCACTCTTTGATATTTTTTATAGTTTCTTCTGTCATAACCTGTTCCCTTCTTTACGCCTGCTCACTTTCAGGAATTTCCAGCGTAATTTTACCAAGGCGTCCGCTTCTGAAATCATCCATCAGCAGAGCTGCTGCTTTATCCATATCAAAAGCTCCGCCCTTTGCCAGACAATGTCTGAACTCAGCAATTTTTTCCAGAATACAGGCAGCCTCCCCAAGATTGCTGCAGGCAGCCGATTCCAGCTCATAACGGGCTTCCAGAACTCCAGGATATGCCTCCTGCATAAACAGAATCAGCTGACATGCCAGCTCGGTAATATTCATGATATCATCCCGGATCGAACCAATCAGCGCCAGACGCAGTCCCACCGTCTGATCCTCGAATTTGGGCCATAAGATTCCAGGCGTGTCAAGCAGTTCCACGCTTTTATTCAGCTTGATCCACTGATTTCCTCTTGTAACCCCCGGTTTATTCCCCGTTTTGGCAGCTGCCTTTCCTGCAATCGTGTTAATAAAGGTAGACTTCCCCACATTCGGAATTCCGGCTACCATCGCACGTACAGGGCGGTTCAGAATGCCTCTGCGCCTGTCTCTTTCCATCTTGGCCTTCCCTGCCTGTGCAATGATCTCCTGCACCTTTTTCACAGAACTGCGCATCCTGGCATCCAGCATCACCACATGATATCCCTGATTCTGATAATAGGCTGCCCATGCTTTATTCTGTCTGTCATCTGCCAGATCAGCCTTGTTTAATACAATAACGCGGGACTTCCCCTGACTTAAGGTGTTGATATCCGGATTCCGACTGGCCTGAGGCACACGGGCGTCCACCAATTCGATCACCATATCCACCAACTTTATATCTTCCTGCATTGCTCTCCTGGCCTTGGTCATATGCCCAGGATACCACTGAAACTGCTGCATCTTAATTCCTCACTTTCCTGTACTGTATTGCCGCTGGCGCTTACTCCTGCTTTCAGCTGTTCGATCAGCTTTATACTTCTGCTGGCGCTTACTCCTGTCTTCCGCTGTTCAATCTGTTTTATACTGCGGCTTAACGTTTTCTTACTATCAGACCGATTCTGTCAAACGGATAAAAACGGAACCACACTTTACCAATCATATCAGATTTTCTGACATTGCCTATATTGGAAAAACGGCTGTCCTCGCTGCTGTCCGAATTATCTCCAATCACAAAATATTCGCCTGTCTCCAAAACAACGGGGTTGTCCGCGATTCCGGGAAGATTGATGATTTCCGCCGCTTCGCCCATATCAAGCAGCTCATCATCAATATAAACGCTTCCGTTCTGGATCTGAACCTTTTCCCCCGGAAGTCCGATCACACGCTTCATGTAGATCTGATCTTCCTTCCCTTTATTTTTAAATACTACAACATCAAAACGACGGGGTCTGCCTATCTTATATGCAATCTGATCGACCAGAACATGATCCTCCACCTTAAAGGCCGGCTCCATGGAATGCCCGATCACCTCATACCTCATCCCCATATACTGCACCAGAAACATTGCCAGCACAATCACTACAATAATATCCACAATCCAGCGTGTGATCAAACGGATCGCATCCTCCGAATCATCCTCCTGCTGATAAAAACCAAAAGACATCCCTTACCTCCCATCTGAAACTTATTTTACCTTGAACCTCAAAAATTTACCATATGGAAAATCTAACTTTTTTATTATATTTTCATAAAATGATGTTGGGGCTAAAAAGTATTCCCCTCAACGTCTGATATAATCGAAAAAAGCTCCGGTCAAAATCCCGAAGCTTGTTTCAAACACCTTTTCTTCGCAAAACGAAGTCTGTGCCGGATATTATTTCTTTTCTTTAACCTTAGCAGCTTTACCTACTCTGTCTCTTAAGTAGAACAGTTTTGCTCTTCTTACTTTACCCTTACGAATAACTTCTACCTTTTCTACCAGGGGAGAATGTAAAGGCCATGTTTTTTCAACACCAATACCGTTGGATGACTTTCTTACTGTGAAAGTAGCACGGTTGCTGCCGTTCTGTTTCTTGATAACAGTTCCTTCAAAAATCTGGATTCTTTCTCTGTTACCTTCTTTGATCTTACCATAAACTTTGATGGTATCGCCTACGTTGAATGCAGGAGCTTCTGCTTTCATCTGCTCAGCTTCAATTTTTCTAATAATTTCGCTCATGTGTATAACCTCCTAATTCATTCGACGTTCTTAACACCAATCCGGTGACAGAGGACCATCTTTAATACACAACATCGGTTACTATATCATAAATCCTGCCATCCGTCAATCTCTTTTTTCAGAAAAGCTCTGTCTTTTTTGGTCAGCTCCGCCTTCTTCAGCAGCTCCGGGCGAACTCTGGCTGTTCGAAGCAGAGACTGCTCTCTGCGCCATTTTTCAATATTGGCATGATGCCCCGACAGCAGAACCTCCGGCACTTTTCTGCCCATAAACTCTTCAGGCCGCGTATACTGCGGATATTCCAGCAGATTCTCATGAAAGGATTCATAAACCGAGGAGTCATCGTTGTGCAGGACTCCGGGGACAAGGCGTGAAATGCAGTCAATCATTACCATCGCAGGCAGTTCTCCTCCGGTCAGTACATAATCACCAATCGAATAACGGTCTGTTACGATCATATCCAGCACCCGCTCATCTACTCCTTCATAATGACCACAGAGAAAAATCAGATCATCCTCCTCTGCCAGTTCTTTTGCATGCTGCTGGTTAAATACATCTCCCTGCGGCGTGACATAGATAACCCTGTGTTTACCGCTAATCTGTTCTTTAACCGCTTCATACGCACGGTAAATGGGCTCCGCCTGCATAACCATACCTGCGCCGCCGCCGTAAGGAGAATCATCTACATGAAGGTGCTTATCTTTTGTATAATCGCGAATATTTACCACATCAAGGCCAAACAGTCCCTTTTCAATGGCACGACCGGTAATACTGGTTTCCAGCCCGTTTCTGACCATATCGGGAAACAGCGTAAGTACATGAAAATTCATAATGTAAGCAGCCCCTCCAGCAAATGTACCAGAATCTCGCCTTTTTCCAGATCAACATTCAAAATACATTCTTTTATAGAAGGAATCAGGACTTCCTTCCCATTATAATCTACTACATATACATCATTGGCACCTGTCAGCATGATATCCTTTAACGGTCCCAGCAAAAGCCCGGTATCCGTAATAACAGAAAGACCGATCAGATCCGCAATATAGTTTTCATTCTCCGCCAAAGGCACTGCATCCTCACGGCTTACAAACAGCGGACATTTGCAGTAACGCTCAATATCATTGATATTGTCGATTCCTTTAAATTTCACAATTACAAACTGTTTAAAATATCTGACTCTTTCTATATCCAAAGGAATTCTTCTTCCGCGATATTCCAGTTCCACATGCTTCAGATCATCATAGCGGTACATATCATCGGTAGTAGGAAATACCTTAACTTCTCCCTTTAATCCATGGGTATTTGTAATAATACCCACCTGAAAATACTGTTCCATCTTCTCCTCCTGCTGCGCACTTCTGCGCTTCCTTCCAAATCTTACAGGACTTATTCCAAAGCTTCCAAAACTTTCAATAAAATGGGTGCCCATCTCTGGACACCCATTTTAACTTCGCACTGCGGCTGATTATTCAATGTCCAGTACGACCTTAATATTCTCTTTTGCAGCAGCAGCCTTCACTACGGAACGAATTGCCTTCGCAATTCTGCCCTGCTTGCCGATCACTTTACCCATGTCGGATTCAGCAACCTTAAGTTCAAGCACTAATTCCTGGCCATTATCCGTTTCTGTAACTACCACTTCATCCGGATTATCTACTAAAGCGCGGGCAATGATTTCAACTAATTCTTTCATCAGTTACCTCCGCCCTGATTATTTAACACCAGCAATTTTTAACAGCTTTTCTACTGTATCAGTAGGCTGTGCACCATTAGCAATCCATTTGTTTGCTTTTTCTTCATCGATTTTGATTACGCTGGGTTCCTGATTAGGATCATAGTAACCGATTTCATCGATAAATCTACCATCTCTGGGAGATCTGGAATCTGCAACAATTACTCTATAGAAAGGAGCCTTTTTAGCACCCATTCTCTTTAATCTGATCTTTACTGCCATGTAAATTCACCTCCTTAAATAAATATCTATATATGATAAAGCATCGCTGCTTATATCCTCTGTCTGAGACTCTTTCGGACGGACTCTCCTAAAACGGGAGCTTCATACCGCCGAAGCCTCCGGGCATTCCTCCGCCGCGGCGTCCTTTTTTGCCCATCGCACCGGTCATCTGTTTCATCATCTTTTTCATCTGATCAAACTGCTTGCAAAGCCGGTTTACCTCATTGATATCCACACCTGCGCCAGCTGCGATCCGTTTCTTCCGGGACATATTGATCAGCTCCGGTCTTCTTCTTTCTTCCAGTGTCATGGAATGGATAATCGCTTCTGTCGTTTTAAATGCAGAATCATCCAGGTCATCTGCAGAAAAACCTTTCAGCTTTCCGGCTCCGGGAAGCATGGAAAGCATCTGACCGAGACCACCCATCTTCTTTACCTGGGAAATCTGGTCTAAAAAGTCGTTGTAATCAAATTCTGCTTTTCTGAGCTTCTGCTCATATTCTTTCGCCTTAGCTTCATCGATATTGGCCTGCGCCTTCTCAATCAGAGTCAGCACATCGCCCATGCCAAGAATACGGCTGGCCATACGATCCGGATAAAACTGTTCCAGATCAGACAGCTTTTCGCCCATACCTGCATACAGAATGGGACTTCCGGTCACTGCTTTAATGGACAGCGCCGCACCGCCTCGGGTATCACCATCAAGCTTGGTCAGAATAACACCGTCAATTCCGACTTTTTTCTGGAAATTATCTGCTACGTTCACAGCGTCCTGACCAGTCATGGCATCCACCACCAGAAGGCTTGAATCCACCGTAACTGCTGCTTTGATCGTTGCCAGCTCATCCATCATGGACTCATCCACATGAAGACGTCCTGCCGTATCGATAATAACCACATTGAATCCATTGGATTCTGCGTATTCCATCGCCTTTTTGGTAATCTGTACCGGTTCCTTGCTGCCTTCCAGAGAATAAACCTCTACGCCAACCCGTTCACCGTTAATCTTCAGCTGATCGATTGCCGCCGGACGATACACGTCACAGGCAACCAGCAAAGGCTTTCTGCCCTTTGACTTGATCTTCGCCGCGATTTTTGCAGCGGTTGTTGTCTTACCGGCGCCCTGAAGACCAATCATCATAATGGTTGTAAGCCCGCCGGCATTGAGCTGAAGTTCAACTGTCTCAGATCCCATCAGCTTTACAAGTTCTTCATTTACAATCTTGATTACCATCTGACCGGGTGTCAGACTCTCCAGAACCTCTTCACCAACTGCTCTCGCTTCAACGGACTTGATAAACTGTTTTACAATGCGGAAACTAACGTCTGCTTCCAGCAGAGCCATCTTAACTTCCTTTAAAGCAGCCTTTACATCTGCTTCTGACAGCTTGCCTTTACCACGCAGATTCTTAAATATGTTCTGTAATTTATCAGAAAGGCTTTCAAATGCCATTCAAATCACTCCTTTTCGCTGAGCATCTCAGTTCTGAAGCTTCATCATCTCTGCAGACAGTCTCCTGATCTCATAAATATCTTCAAGGTTCTTCTCTGCCAGATAATGTTCAGACAACGCGTGAATTCTGGAAGCAAGCTCCCTGTTTTTTGCAAACTGTTCCACCAAATGAAGTTTTCCTTCATAATCTGCCAGAATCCGGTTAATACGCTTGATCAAATCATAAATTCCCTGTCTGGAAATCCCCTGCTCCTTTGCGACCTCACTATAGGACAGGTCATTGAATACCACATCCTCATATATCCTCTGCTGATGTTCTGTCAGCAGTTCACCATAAAAATCATAAAGCAGTGTCTGTTCCAAAATTTCATTCATATTTAATCACCTGAGATAGCATACAATATACTTTTTACTTTGTCAAGTAATTTTTCTTGACATTTTTCTTTTTTCTAACGCACGTACTACTGATCTTACTGTTTTTTGCTGTTCTGAAATATCCGACAGCAAAAAAACGATCTGTTACTGATTTCTCAGAGTTTCAACCTGCGCAAGTATTGCCGGACGTGCATCTTCCATAATTTCTGCCCAATCGCCCTCATATTCAAAGGTAATATCTTCCGTATCACCGGTTTCAATCCGCTTCACATAGCCCTTTAGCATCTCAAAATCTTTTTCATAGCAATGATAGCTGTTGGCTCTGTGAGAATAAGTACCTACAGAAAGGCCCAGGGCCTCCGCAATCCGTTTCTGCAGCATGATCAGAGCAAATGCATTCATAAAAGATGCTTTGCATGCGTCATTGGAGCGAAACAGCACCTTGCAGTCGAGCTTTCCGTTCCTTATAAAATACTGCAGATGCTGCAGGCAGGCGGGATCTTCACTCCCCACATCCTCCTGTGTGCGCACGGTAATTACAGCCCGGCGGCTGCTGGGACTGCGCTTCAGTTCTTCTATAATAAAAGGAATCTGATCCTTCATGCGGTCATGATAGGTATAAGTCCAATTTCCCTTTGCAATCTCAAAATCCAGAATTCCATCCAGCATCTCCATCCGATACTGCTCCAGCTCTGTCGGACCTCCGATAAACAAGCGTGAAATCATCGGCTCTGCCAGCGGCTCTTCCACTACCATCGTCATGGACACTTCCTTCTGGCTGCATCCCCAGTCCTGGCAGTCTCCTGTCTCACCCCATTGTTCCAACGCCGCTAAAGCCCTGTGATAAGCCTCCGGCAATGTATTGCCGCTTACTAATATTTCTTTCATTCAAATAACTCCATTTTTTCTTTTTTAATATGCCCTCACGGGCGTACAGGTGCTTTTATTATAAGATGGATTTACTTTTTCTGTCAAGCAGGCAAAGAATGGTGGAGCACGGTAAACGCTTGATTTTAATTGCGCTCTGTTGAGTAAGTATGTGAAAGCTCCATTAGTCCTATCCTGTTCGGGGACGCGCTCTTGCTCGGATCGAACAGGATAGGACTGTAATTCCGCTGCCATAGTTTTGCGATACGTTACAGGTTCAACGGATACTGGAAAATCATGCGTTTACCGTGAAGGGGAGAGTGTTCAGGGATTTTGAGACAGAGAAAAAAACAGGACGTTGACCGGACGCCCTGCTTTCTATGACCTACCAAACAAATTGTTATCTGGTGTAAACTATATTCTATCATAAATATTTCAAGATAAAAAGACTGTGCCTGAAGGTGTGACCTCTATTTTGCAAAAATTCCGCACACCTTTTAAATTATTATAGGAATAAACCGTTATAAAAACCCTGCGTTTACCATGGTGTATTAATAGTGAATTGTTTACACAAATATGTTATACTTAATACTGCATTTCATTGTGCTTTTACATACAGAATACCATATAAGGGAGATCATAAGATGAGACTGGGAATTGGAATTGATACGGGCGGTACATGTACGGATGCCGTATTATATGATTATGAAAAGAAACAGGTTCTGGCTTCTGCCAAGGCGCTGACTACAAAACAGGATTTATCTGTTGGAATTGAAAATGCTTTAAATAAACTGCCTGCCGACCTGGTGCGTCAGGCAGAGACTTTAGCACTTTCTACGACACTGGCAACCAATGCCTGCGTGGAAGATAAGGGCGGGCGGGCAAAATTGATTCTTTACGGTACGGATTCTTCCTATGCCATGCGCGTTATCGGCAGAAATGGTACGATTACGGAAAAGGATCTTATCTGCTATGACAGTCAGACCACCTGTGATGGAGAAATCAAAAATATCCCGGATCAGGATGAAATGCTTGCTCTTCTTCAAACGGAACTGAAGGATTGTCAGGCTGCTGCTGTGGTGGAAATTTATTCCCGGCAGACCGGTGCGATTCTGGAAAAGAGTACGCAGAAGCTTCTGCTCCATCACATGGATCTGCCGGTTGTCTGCGGCTATGAGCTGTTTCATGAGCTTGATTTTATCAAACGCGGCGCCAGCTGCCTGTTAAATGCACGTCTGATTCCTCTGATTGATACCTTTTTAAAGGCCGTCAGCAAATCAGCGGACAAAGCCGGAATTCAAAATCTGCCGGTCATTGTCCGCAGTGACGGAAGCTTAATGTCCAAAGAATTTGCACGTCTGCGGCCGGTGGAAACGCTTCTGTGCGGCCCTGTAGCCAGCCTTATGGGCGCCAGGGAACTTACCGATGCAAAGGATGCTGTTATTGTTGACATGGGCGGAACCACGACCGATGTGGCTTTCCTGCAAAACAAAGAACCGATGCGTGTAAACGGCGGCATCAAGATTGGAAACTGGGACACCTTTGTAAAAGGATTATTTGTGGAAACCTTTGCGCTTGGCGGCGACAGCGGTGTCCGCATCCACCCTGCCCACGGTCTGTATCTGGACAACCGCCGTGTGATTCCGCTTTGTATTCTGGCTGAAAAATGGGATTTTGTGGAAAAAGAGCTGCTTGAAATGGCTGATCTCGAAACGACCTCCACCCGCAGCATCTACGAATACTATATTCTTCAGGAAAGCATTGAAGAGCTTCCCGGTTTTTCCGACGAGGAACACGCCATCTGCAGGGCCTTAAAGGAACGCCCTCTGAATATGCAGACTCTGTGCCAGATGATCCATATCCCTGTTTACAACCTGGACACAACACATCTGGAATCGGAAAATATCATTATGAGAGCCGGGCTGACTCCTACTGATATCATGCATATCCGCAAAGATTACACAGCCTACAACGCCCATGCCTCCCAATACGCCGCTTCGATACTCGCCGGCTGCATGGAGATGAGCGTTCCCGAAATCTGCGACCGGATCTATGACATGGTAAAGGAAAAGCTTTTCAGCAATCTTGCCGGACTTCTTCTGAAACAGCAGTTTTCATGGGTTCGGCGTGAGGGACTCACCACGCAGCTGCAGGCATTGATCCATGAAGCCTGGCAGCAATACCGCGACAAAAAAGATGTCCGTTTTGTATCGCCTCTCTTTCATACAGATTCCGTTTTTATCGGAATCGGCGGACCGATTCACATTTTTCTGAAGGATGTGGCAGAGGCATTTGGCTCGCACGCAGTAATCCCCGAGCATTCAGCCGTGGCAAATGCCCTTGGCGCTGCTGTATGCCAGGTAAGCTTCACCCTGACTGTAAGAGTCACCCCCGCTTACAACGCCTATGGAGGAGTCACTCACTATACCGTATACAGCCCCGCAGATGCAAAGGAATTTTCACCCGAGCAGCTCCCCGCGGCTATGGAATACGCCAGAAAGCGCGCCCGGTTCTGCGCTGTCGAAGAAGCCGGAAAACGCGGGCTTTCCTCCACGCCGGATGTTCATTTAACCGAAAAAGAGCTGTTTTTTGCCGGCCTGAACACGATTCGCGATATCCTCATCGAAGCCTCCGTGTAATCATTTTCCTTCACCCGCAAAACGGAAGGCTTCCCGGCTCTGATTCGTTAACGTAACCGGGCGAACCTTCTTTTCCCCATGACAAAATGGAAAATTTCCGTTAAATCCGATCCAGGAACCATCCGCCGCCTGCAGCTGAAACTGAAGAATCAGCCCGGCGGCGGCGCTTCCGAGAATCTGCCCCTCCTCGATCACTTCCCCTGATTTCCAGGTCATTCCATCAGACCTTACATTTTCATAAAATGTCCGAATTCCATTTTCCAGTTCAAGACATATCACATTTTCTTTTCGTTTTGAATTTTCATCCAAAACCATCTTCCCCGTTTTCATGCAGACCACTGGAACAATCCCCCTCCAGTTTTCTGCTACAGGGATTTCAAGCCGAAGCTCCCGTATCTTCATCTCCCGAATTTCTTTCTCTGCATCATACAAAAGTTTTAATCTTCCTCCCGGTGAATCCGGATTGGATGAATACACATCCGCCAGAGGCCAGTATGCGGCGCTCTCTCCCATTCGCTTATAATAAGAAGCAATCTCTGTAAAGCGCTCTTCATTCAGCCGCTCATAGCCCAGCATATCAGCGAATATCTCCGCTGTCTGCAGGCGCTTTTGCGGTTTGAAACGAGATTTCAGCATCACTGCCGTCAGCAGCCTTTCATAATGGCCATCATGACCATCACCGGTAAAAGCCATACGAACAAGCTGCTCTTCCCTCTCCCGATCCCAGTCCACAGCCAGAAAGCTTTCATTTTTCACGGAAAATGCTTCCAGCTGCAGAGCTCCTGCATCCGTTTGAATCATCTGGATTCCCACACAACAGAAAAATGCGCCAAATGCTACAATTCCCCAGCCCAATAGACCATATCGGATTTTACCTCTTCTCATACCTTTCCTGCCTCCTGCATATGAATTAATAACCTGTTTCCGGCAGTTCCTCATACAGGCTTCTTTTTTAATATATGAACCTCTTTGTACCGAAAATCATATCTGCCGCCCGACAGGAACAAAAATTGGAGGTTAAGCTATGGAACAATTAAACGATTACGATATCTACCAGGATATCAGTGCACGTACCGGCGGTGAAATCTATATTGGTGTGGTAGGGCCGGTGCGAACCGGAAAATCCACATTTATCAAGCGCTTCATGGATCTGATGGTTCTTCCGCAGATTGAAGATAAGCACATCCGTGACCGCACCCGAGATGAACTTCCGCAAAGCGCTGCCGGGAGAACCATCATGACAACCGAACCCAAATTCGTTCCGAAAGATGCAGTTCCGGTTATTTTCGGAGAAAACAGTCAGGTTCAGGTGCGCCTGATTGACTGCGTCGGCTACATGGTGGAAGGAGCTGCCGGCCACATCGAGGGGGATACGGAGCGTATGGTAAAAACCCCCTGGTTTCCCTATGAAATCCCCTTCACAGAAGCAGCGGGAATCGGTACGCGAAAAGTCATTACAGATCACTCCACCATCGGAATCGTGCTGACTACAGACGGCTCCTTCGGAGATCTGCCGCGAGATGCTTTTGTTCCCGCCGAAGAACAGACCATCAAGGAGCTGAAGGAACTGGAAAAGCCTTTTGTTGTTTTGTTAAATGTACAAAAACCATACGCGCAGGAAGCTGGTGCCCTGGCAGAAAAGCTGCAGCTCAAATATGATACGGCAGTTCTTCCCGTTAACTGTGAACAGCTGAAAAAAGAAGATATCGGAACTATTTTACAGCTGGTGTTAAACGAATTTCCGGTTTCTTCCATTTCCTTTGATGTTCCCCGCTGGATGGAGCTGCTTTCCCTCTCTCATCCGGTCAAGCAGGAGATGATCGAGATCTGCTCCGGTATTTTCAAACAGGTCACACATATGCGGGATATCGTGCCTTCCCTGACCAAACTGCAGTCACAGCAGGTTCGGGAAATGCGTATTTACGGCAAAAATCTGTCAGATGGCACTGTTCGCTTCTCCGTTACGATGCGTCCCGGCCTCTACTATGAGATCATCAGTGAATATGCCGGTATGACGATCACAGGTGAACGCCAGCTGATGCAGACGATCCGTGACTTTGCCTCCATGCGGACAGAATATCAGAAAGTATCTGCTGCTGTCGCCGGAGCCGGGGCAAAAGGTTATGGTGTTGTCACCCCGGAGCGAAACAATATCCAGCTGGATGAGCCAAAGCTTATGAAGCATGGAAATCGTTTCGGAGTCCGTATGCGCGCTCAGGCAAGTTCCATCCACATGATACGGGCCATCATCGAAACAGAAATTGCTCCCATCGTAGGCAGTGAAAGCCAGGCAAACGACCTGATTTCCTATATCAAAGAAAGCTCCAAAAACAGCCGGGAAGGCATCTGGGAAACCAATATCTTCGGAAAATCAATCGAACAGATCGTGGAAGATGGTATTCAGATGAAGATTTCCCAGATGACAGACGAATGCCAGATAAAGCTTCAGGAGGCGCTTCAGAAGATCATCAATGACAGCAACGGCGGAATGATCTGTATTATTATTTAATTTTGTATAAAATACCTTGTTTTAATTGAAATCAAACTCATTTTATAGTAAAATTTCCGAAAAAGGATATGCTATCTCTATACGAGTCTGTTATACGATTCTGTTATATGAATATGCTATCTGTATTATGAAACTGCGGCCGGATGGCGAATTTACTTTATCCGCTCCCACATAGTTAACGGCAAAGCTTTCGCCCGGCAGCAGTTTTTCGGAAAGGAGTACTATGCTAAGTTCTATTCAACTGGATCAATCATTATCCAAAGCAGATTATAAGGCTGCTATGAAAACACTGATTCCACAGCTTTCCGCGCTGCAGCGCAGGCTTCGGGAAGCAGAGATTCCGGTGACCATCCTTTTTGAGGGTCTGGATATGGCGGGAAAGGGCGTTCTGATCAATGAACTGATTTCCGCAATGGATCCCAGAGGCTACAATGTTATTTCCACAGAAAGAGAAAGTGAGAATGAAAAAAAGCATCCTTTTCTGTGGCGTTTCTGGAAGACGCTCCCTGCGAACGGCCGAATCCATGTATTTGACCGCAGCTGGTACCAGAAGGTCATTCAGGAGCCATTTGAACACCGGTTATCCCCCAAGGATCTGGAAATTGCCTGTGAAGAAATCGTTAGCTTTGAACGGCTGCTGACCGATGACAATATGGTCATCATCAAGTTTTTCCTGATGATTTCGGAGAAGGAGCAGAAAAAACGGCTGGAGAATCTGACTGACAGACGGGAAACCATGTGGCGGGTCAAGAGTGAGGAAATCGAACATAACAAACATTACAAGCGCTATCTGAATATCTGTCAGGACATGCTCAGTCATACGGAGAGCAGCTTTGCTCCCTGGACTATCGTCGAAGCTACCGACAGGCGCTTTGCCGCTCTTAAGATCATGAAGCATGTGGCGGACGTTTTGGAGGCTGCACTGAAAAAGGCCGAAACAACACCTCCCGCCCAGCCCAATGCGCTGTGTGATTCCAGCCCTCTGTCTACCTCCATTCTCGGAGGCATGGACCTGTCCAAATCACTGACCCGCGAGGAATACGACATCCGGATGAAAAAAGTCCAGAAACGCCTTGAAAAACTGCACAATCAGATTTACGACAAGCAGATTCCGGTAATCCTTGCATTTGAAGGGCAGGACGCAGCCGGCAAAGGAGGCGCCATCAAACGTCTCACCAAGAATCTGGATCCGAGAGGCTACGTGGTAATCCCGACCTCAGCTGCCAACATGGTGGAAAAGCAGTACCACTACCTCTGGCGGTTCTGGACGCGCATGCCCAAGGATGGACATATCGCGATTTTTGACCGCAGCTGGTACGGCCGGGTCATGGTCGAACGAATTGAAGGCTTCTGCTCCGAGCAGGAATGGAAACGGGCTTACCGGGAATTAAACGAAATGGAAGAAACGCTCTCCAACCACGGAGCCGTCATTCTCAAATTCTGGCTTCAGATTGATAAAGATGAGCAGGAACGACGTTTTCAGGATCGTATGGAAACCCCGGAAAAGCAATGGAAGATCACAGATGAGGACTGGAGAAACCGTGATAAATGGGATCAGTATCGAGTTGCGGTAGATGAAATGCTGCTAAAAACTTCCACTTCATTTGCCCCGTGGATTGTTGTAGAAGCAAACAACAAATTATACTCCCGGATTAAAATTCTGGAAACCATTGCCGACACTTTGGATGCAGCTATCAAAAACCGCTAAATTTATGTATTTCGCTTGATTTCACGTGAAAAAATCATATTTTTTTATCATTCCTGTGAATTGCTTTTCCTCGAAAGTATTTGTATAATAAATATAGCTGTGAAAACAGCTGGAGGGTTTTTGAGTCGAACCCCCTGTATACCCCCTGAGCCCTGGATTTTATCCAGGGCTTTTTCCTTTATGTTCTGCTTTCTGACATTTTTTCAATTTTTTCCGGTTTATTCCAGTTTTTATCAGTTTTTTAGTATTGAAAGTATATCAATAGATATATTCTTATTTTTTAATTATTTTTTCTCATTTTCACAAGGAATCCGCCTTTACAATCCGCACCGGAAACGCCCTGCAAAGCCTGTTTCCTGCCAAAATTCTGTATTCTCCTGTTTTTTCCCCTTTTTTTCCTCCCTTTGCATCAAGATACCAGTATTCGGTAATCGTCTCATCCTTTTTCAGCAGCAGCTCAAATGGCTCAAATGCGATCTCCGCCAGAACCCATCCGACCTTTGCCTCCTTTGCAGCCGCCTTTTTCCTGTTTTTTTCACTCGAAAAAACTGCCGAAGCCCGGTAGCAAAATTTCTGTTTCCGCACCTGCTCGATCCGGGTACAGGTATAGTTTTCAAGGCCGTAGTCAATCAGCGTATCCATATCTTTCCATTTCAGATTTTTGGAAGGCGGCCAGCCGCAGGCCAGCAAGACCGCAATCAGATAAATTCCATTTTGATTGACCGCTCCCACATAGCAGTAGCCCGCTTTTCCGGTAAATCCTGTTTTTCCCGCAATTGCCCCCTCCTTCATATCCAGATACCGGTTATGATTCCTGCAGGAAAAGCTGCGTTTC
Organism: Lachnospiraceae bacterium; assembly: GCA_030536685.1. Taxonomy (GTDB): domain Bacteria; phylum Bacillota; class Clostridia; order Lachnospirales; family Lachnospiraceae; genus TWA4. The sequence continues at coordinate 323 of JAUNPP010000059.1, read as the reverse complement.
CCCGATGCATCCGTGAACACCGCTTCCTTCGTCCGGGTCACTGTTACAAATTCCGATGATTTTTTCGAACCCGACAGACAATATCTCATGATCAGGGCCAGCTCCTCTGGCGTTGTGCTGTGTACATACTCTCTTTCCCTTCCATTTTCATCCTTTTGTCTTTCAGAAGCATCCAAACCGTTTGGCGTAATAAAATGTGTCTGAGAGCAGCCGATTTCCTGCGCCTTCCGATTCATAAGCCTGGCAAAAAAAGACACAAGCTCCTTACTTTTCTCCACAGTCCGGGACCCGGCCGGCTCCTCTTCTCTGCTTTCTGCCGACTC
>JAUNPP010000222.1 GCA_030536685.1 Lachnospiraceae bacterium | reverse complement strand
ATAACTATACTATCGCTATGACTATCACGATAGCTATAACTGGTGTACCCGGCGGCGCTTAATTGTCAGGATGGAAACAGAAACAGATTTACAGAGAATCTTTTCAATCCGAATAATACTCAGAAAGGGTATAATATTATATAAAATGTTCAAAAAAATCAAACTAATTTATCAGCCGTATATGATTCGCCCCATGATCTATCAGTCCGTAACCAAAATTGCGGTTGCTCTGGTGCTTTCATTGCTCTGGGACAGATGGATAAATACGGAAAACTCTTTATCCTTGTTCAGAGATGCTTTTTTTGTGGTTGGTATATTTTTTCTTATGCTTGCCTGGATTCAGTATCTGAAGCTCGATGGAGTAAAGCTTCATCACCTTCTTGAAGAACGTAAAAAAAAGAAAAAAGTGAAACGTCATAATACAAGGGATATTGTAGATTTTGCAGATGAAAAGATCATTTCCTTTGCTGAACTGGAAGATGATGAGAGAGTTGTCTGCCGTTTCATAGGAAATCTGCTCTGCGCGTTTCTTTATCTGATTCCTGCGCTTATCGCTCTGATCATTCTGTAGCTTGCGGGCGAGTCAGCCTGAGAGAAAAAATTGTCAGTCAGGGAACGTAATAAGAGGCAGTTTGCGTAAAAAACAGCCGCCCGCCCATTATACAGATTCTCCCGGAAGAATCCGACCATGCAAGATCGATTCCTCTGGGATTTTGTACGATGAGCGGGCGGCTGTCTTTGAAATCCGGATTTGCATCGGAATTTAAAGGATTATTCCAGATGATTAAAGAATTATTCCGGATTGTTAAAGGATTATTCCAGATTAAGTCTTTTGCTGAGCGAATACAATGTGATTGCAAAGAACACAGCAGATGTAACGATGAGCTGAACCATAGATATCATCAGAAACTGAGTTAAATTGTCTACGGAAAGCTGCACGCTGCTTCCGGCGGTAAATAGCGATATCACGATATTGATCCCTACGAAAGAGATAACAGACCAGAGGACTTTGTTTTTATTGGACATCTGTCCGATGGAGATTGATGCAAAATAAACAAGCGGGCTGGTGAGCAGGCTCAAAACAATGTATATAATGAAAAGAGCAGCAGAACCGATATGAAGCCCGATTTCATTACACAGCTCAGTCCATAAAAGTCCTAACTGTCCCCAGAACATGGAGTTCCCAAAAAGAGTATTTATTCCTCCGCTGGCGAAAAGCGCACATAAAAGGGAGATGATAAATACAAGCCAGCTTAACAGCTGCCATACAGCGCCGCTGAGCAGCTTGCTGACAATGTGCTGCCACGGTCTGACCGGCAGTGTCATCGTCAGATAGGCCTCCTGCGAGACGAACTTTCTGTAAAAATAGTAGATAACGATCAGTCCGCTGAGGATCAGCAGAGACGCAATGGCCAGAACAAAGGCTATTGAAATAATGCCGAAAATCAGAGAGAACAGAGTATTGTCCGCAAGAAGATCGCTGTGCAGCGCAATTGCCATGAGAATGGAAAATGCGGCAGCAATTCCTGCATAGATGATATACAGGGGAATATAATAGGTTCCCATTTCTTTTAAATCATATTTAAAGAGCTTTCCTAACATCTGAATACCTCCCGGAACAGGGTGTCAACAGACTTGCCTTCCTTTTCCCGGATCACATCTACCGGGGCAAATAATTCAAGCCTTCCCTGCTTAATAAAGATTACATCATCCAGCACCTGTTCGATATCTGCAATCAGATGAGTGGAGATTAAAACGGTTGCTTCCGGATTATAGTTGGAAATAATTGTCCGGAGAATATAATCTCTTGCAGCCGGGTCAACACCGGCAATCGGCTCATCCAGCACGTAGAGTCTGGCTTCACGGCTCATCACAAGGATCAGCTGCATCTTCTCCAGTGTCCCTTTTGACATTGCTTTCAGGCGCATGCCGGAATCAATCTGCAGATCCTGAAGCATATGTTCAGCCTTTTCCCGGTTAAAATCCTGATAAAAATCCTCAAAATAATCCAAAAGCTGATAAACCTTCAGACGTCTGTTCAGATAGTTCTTATCCGGCAGATAGGAAACGAGTCCGTGCGTAATAAGCCCGGGTTTTTCTCCCTGAATAAAAACTTCTCCGCTGGTGGGAGTTAAAAGTCCATTTATCATCTTGATTAAAGTTGTTTTTCCGCTGCCATTGGGCCCCAGCAGACCGATAATACGGCCGCTGCCCATGGTAACGGTTAAATTACTGACTGCTTCCTTCTGCCCGTACTTTTTGGTCAGATTTCTGCATTCAAGCAGTATACCCATAGTAATCCTCCTGTGAAATAATAAGTTTACCGTCTGTCTTATAAAAGAGTCAGATCTCCTGCAGTACCCTCTCAATAAGTGAGGAAAGTTCCTGCGGTGAAAATCCGAGCCCTTCCATCTGTTTTACGAAAAATAAAACATGTTTTCTGGCTGCCTGATATTTTAATTGTTCCAGCAATGCCTCATCCTCTGTGACAAAACGTCCCGAAGTGCGCTGGCTGTACACAATACCACTTTCCTCCAGGGCCAGCAATGCCTTCTGCATCGTATTGGGATTCACGCCGGCTTCCAGAGCCAGCTCTCTGACCGCAGGAAGTCTGCTGCCCTGAGGATACTCTCCTTTAATGATCCGCTGCCGGACAATCTCCGCCAGCTGCTGATAAATAGGGCGGTCTGCTTCAAGTTCCCATGCCATACCATCACCTCCCTTACTGTGTTATTGTATTAATTAAATAATACAATAACACAGACCTCTTGTCAAGACGAATATGAAAAAAATTTGACCGGATACGAAAAGGACACGAAAAGGGCTTAATCCGATAGAAAAAGGGCTTAATCTAAT
>JAUNPP010000221.1 GCA_030536685.1 Lachnospiraceae bacterium | reverse complement strand
AAAGCTCTACAGAAAATTTCAATTGAAGCCCTACAGAAAAAAACACAGAAAAATTTAATTTACAGTCCCCTTTTGGCATGGTATAATTTAAACAACTTTTTTTATTTAAGGAGGTTTTTTTTATGCAAAGAGTATATGATTTTCTTAAAAATGCAGGTACCTACTATCTTGCAACAACAGAGGGCGATCAGCCCAGAGTCCGTCCTTTTGGCACCGTAGATTTATTTGAAGGAAAGATTTATATTCAGACCGGCAAGGTAAAACCTGTTTCCAAACAGATGCAGGCAAATCCTAAGATAGAAATCAGCGCCATGAACGGAGCTGACTGGATTCGGATTGAGGCAGAAGTGGTACGTGATGAACGGATAGAAGCCAAACAGCACATGTTGGACAATTATCCCAATCTTCAGGCCATGTATTCCGCATCCGATGACAATACAGAAGTTCTCTACCTGAAAAATGCTACCGCATCCATCTGCTCTTTCACCGCAGAACCTGTCATCATTCATTTTTAAGCTTCCATGAACGACATTGAATGCCAGACACAGTTTTAGCGGTTAAATACAGCCCTTTTGACAGCAGGTAATCTTTAAACAGCATCCGCTGTATCAGATTTCCAGCCGCCAAAAGGACTTTTCATTTAACCGCTAAACTATCTCCGGGTAAAAATCCCATTTGCTATCGTGAATTACTACTCGCAATTGAATAAGCAAAGATTCCCGCTTATTATCCTAAATTTCCCGAGCTGAATCCGTCACGATTCTGCCTTTATGAATCATATGGCGAATATTTAATTTTTCATCTACCAGAAGAATATTGGCATACCGACCCGGCTCAAGACTTCCGTAATCAGAATCCGCTCCGATTGCCATTGCCGAATTCAAGGCCGCCGCTTTTACCGCTGTTCCAAGCGAAATTCCCATATCAAGAACCGCATGGCGCAGACAATCCATCAGATTGGTAGCGCTGCCTGCAATCGTAGCCGGATCTTCTGTCAGCACCGCACGATTTCCGGTTACCGTTACTCTCTGACCGCCCAGAGAATAGTCTCCATCGGGCAGACCGGTAGCCATCATACTGTCACTGATCAAAATCACTTTATCTTTTCCGAACAGTTCAAATGTCATCCGCACAACAGCCGGATGAATATGAATACCATCTGCAATCAACTCCACATGCGCTCCTGCTTCCCAGGCAGCTACGATCGGACCGGGCTCTCTGTGGGAAATACCAGGCATCGCATTGTACAGATGCGTCATATGGGAAGCGCCATTTTCAAATGCAGCTCTGGCAGTTTCGTAATCGGTACAGGTATGGGCCAGCGAAACCGTCACTTTTTTGTTCAGTTTCTGAATACATTCCATCGCATTCGGCTCCTCCGGAGCCAGATCGCACAGCTTAAACAGACCGCCTGCCTGTTTTTGAAGGCGAAGAAACATATCTGCATCCGGGCAGTGGATGTATTTTGCATTCTGAGCCCCTTTTTTCTTCTCACTGATAAAAGGACCTTCCATATTAATACCGATCAGATCTGCGCCGGATTCATTTTTATGAGCTGCCGCCGCACGGGCAATTCCGGATAAGGTGTCTTCATCATATGTCATCGTCGCCGGACAAATCGCACCAATTCCATTTTTCAGCTCGTAGGCTGCAATTCGCGAAATAGCTTCCTCCGTACCATCACAGAAGTCTACTCCGTCACACCCATGAAAATGAATATCCACCAGCATAGGGATTGCCGTGAGTCCCTGCGCATCAAGAATCTCCTGGGCTGCGTTTCCTGCTTCTGTATGATCTTCATCTCCCCGCTCTGCAAGACGTTCCCCGTCTGTATACAAAGTTCTCTGATAAAATTCACCATCCGCGCCGAAAACAGCCGCATTTTTTATCATCATATCTTAGAAAATGCCTCCTCATCTCCAATAAGAGTAAAGTCAGGATGCATCTGTAAAATAGAAGCAGGTACCTGCGGAGTTACAGGGCCGAAGAAAGCCTGTCTTACAATATCTGCTTTTCCGCTTCCGCTTACTACCATAACAACCTTTTTCGCCTGCATAATTGCCTTGATTCCCATTGTATATGCCTGACGCGGTACATCTTCCTTCTTTTCAAAGTAACGTTTATTCGCTTCGATCGTACTTTCTTCCAGATCTACACAATGTGTTCCCAGTGTAAAGGTATCTGCAGGCTCATTAAATCCAATGTGTCCGTCAAAACCAATGCCCAGAAGCTGAAGATCGATTCCTCCCTTAGCTTCGATCAGCTGATCATATCTTGCACATTCCTCTTCAGAATTCAGATTGGTACCATCAGGAACATTGATTTTCTGAGGTCTTACGTTTACATGGTTAAAAAAGTGATCATGCATGAAATACCAGTAGCTCTGTTCATTCTCTCTGGGCATACCCTTGTATTCATCAAGATTGATGGATGTAATTTCAGAAAAATCAACATCACCATTGTTGTAAGCTGCAACCAGCTCCTTGTAGATTCCTTCCGGACTTCCGCCTGTTGCGAGTCCCAGTACAGAGTCAGGCTTCATGGTAACCTGTGCGCGGATAATGTTGGCAGCTTTTCTGGACATGTCTGCATAATCTTTGGCTCTGATAATTCTCATATTTTACCTCCTGCGGCGCAGTGCCGCGCCTTTTTTATTGTCTAATCAGAATACTATTTTTTCGCGAACCATTCAAGAGTCAAAAGTCCATTTTTTATGCACAATTTATTGAAAAAAATGTGGGGGGCTGATCAGGAATTCCCTGACAGAGGGAATGTACAGGGGACGCACGATTTTCCAGCGTCCATTAAACCTGTAGTATCATAAAACTGCGGCGGCGGAATTACAGTACGATCCTGCGAAAGGGACCATAGAGAACGCCGGTACTTAACGATCGGGCTGTCTGAAAGACAG